>JAUYBK010000056.1 GCA_030693105.1 Methanobacteriaceae archaeon
TGTGGTCCTTGGACATGCCGGTCCAGGGCGTTGTGGACCAAATTAAACTTCCCATCTAAGAACCATTCAGAATGTGGTGCCTCCCATTTTAAGACTTTTTTGTAAGGTTTTTCCCATTCTAATTCCTTAGCCATCTGGTCCCAGAACCATTCTGGCCTTTGGCCTGCTTTTTCTAGGAGTTCATCGTAATCTTGTATCTGGTGGAGCTTCATCCATACTTGGATGTTACTATCTTTGACTACCTGAGGGTTGGGCTCAAATATTTTTTTTGACTCCCACGAAACATCTTCTTTTCCTGACATACTATACCTCCTCTCCCGCAAATTGCATTATTTCTATTAGTATAATATGTACCATTTACTTCATAATTTTTACTTCACTTAATGGATACATCTTAGGAGGGATTGGTGTGATTAGATGTGGTGGATAATTTAATAGACTCTAATTACATAATGTATCCCATGAGTCAGGGAGAGGGAATTGGATGCGCCAAGGCAATGACTCGTATATTAGAAAAAGAAGGGGTTAAATTTGTCTTTGGCCACCCTGGTGAGCAGATACTACCTTTTTATCAAGCATTACAGAATTCAAACATCCAACATATCCTGATGCGACACGAACAGGGAGCAGCCCATGCTGCCGATGGATATGCTCGTGCTTCTGGCGATATGGGGGTTTGTGTGGCAACAGCTGGACCCGGTGCACTTAACTTGGTAATGGGGGTGGCCACTGCATACAAAGACTCGGTACCGCTTCTGGTTATAACTGCTGACGTTTCCACCATACAAAAAGGTAAAAACACCTTTCAGGACGTGAAACAGTCGGAAGTTTTCAAACCCATAACTCTGGAAAGTTTCGATATAAAAAATCCAGAAGACGGAGTTCTAAAATTAAAAAAAGCAATAATAATGCTTAAAACCGGTAAAACTGGGCCTATACATCTAAACATCCCTAAGGATATTTTATCAAAAAATATGAATAAGTCCATCCTGGAGAAGGAAGTTAATCTACCGGAGTTGAAATTTCCCAACTACCATGAAGCGTTTAAAACTCTTGAAAAAGCAAAAAAACTTCTCATAATTGCTGGCACGGGGATTATATGGTCTGGTGCCGTGGGGAAGCTGAGAAAATTCGCTCTAGAAAATGAAGTTCCGGTAGCTACCACCTACCCTGCCCGTGGCGTTCTACCGGAAGACCATCCTCTATCACTGGGGCTAATAGGGCTTCGTGGAACCGAAGCTGCAAACCATGCCGGGAAGAATGCCGACGTTATTCTTGCGGTTGGGTGCCGGTTATCTGAACGTACAATTCTGGGAATTGGAAATACAACTTTGGTACATGTTAATATAGACGAAAAGGTTCTTCAAGGTGAAATTAAAATAAATGCCGATGCCGGTGAATTTATAGATCATATCCAAGCAGTGAAGTTAGAAGGTACCCGAAAGTGGATAGATGAAATCCAAAAGTACAGCACCCACCATCATGTAAAGACGGATTACGAGGAAGTTCCAATGAAACCGCAAAGGGTCATAAAGGAGATTCTTGAAGCTTCTCCGGATGCCACTGTAGTCAACGACGCGGGAAGTCACACTACTTGGGTAAACCTCCTTAGAACCGTTTTAGAACCTTCGTCATTACTTTTTTCCGGTGGTTTCGGCCCCATGGGATATGGATTACCTGCTTCAGTAGGGGCCAGTGTGGCCCTCCCTGAAAAAAATATTCTATTGGTGGTGGGTGATGGCGGATTTCAGATGACCGTCCAGGAACTGGCAGTTATAAGCGAACTAAAACTACCGGTCCTCATAACTGTTATCAACAACCACGGGTTGGGGATAATAAAACAGTGGCAGGAACTTTTCTACGATGGTCCTTACCAAGTAGCACTAGAAAATCCGGACTTCGTCCAACTGGCACATGCATATCATATAGACGGGCAACGTATTAATAAACCAAACCAGATATCCGGTGCGATAGAGAAAGCTTTAAAACTAAAGAAACCGTTTCTTTTAGAGTTTTTGGTAGATAATAAAGAAGGAATTCCATTACCAGAGGTGTTAAAATGAAAGTTATGTTAATAAACCCTCCTTATTCTTCTTCAAAATATAAATTCATTGGATTAGTAGCACCTCCCCTAGGAATTGCATACATTGGGGCTGTTCTGGAGAGTGGTGGCTTTGAAGTGGAGATTATAGACGGTGCAGCTTTGGAGATGAACTGGAAATCCCTGGAACAGGCAATTAATAAAGCAGCCCCCCAAGTGATTGCCATCACCGCATTAACTCCTACCATAAACCAGGCCCTGGAAACTGCTAAACTGGCCAAAAAAACCTGTCCAGATGCTATGGTTATCATGGGAGGCTACCATCCTTCTTTTAATTATTCAGAAATCCTGGAAAAAGAGTACGTGGACCTGGTGGTAGTGGGTGAGGGCGAGTACACCATGTTGGAGTTAGTGCAGACCTTGGAAGATGAAGGAGACCTGAAAAAAGTCAGGGGAATAGCTTATGACGACGTGGTAACTTCTCCCCGTCCAGTGACTGCCGATCTGGATGAGCTACCATTCCCTGCCAGGCATCTTCTCCCCATGGAGCATTACAAGATTCTAAACATGAAACTGCACACCTCCACTATGATATCTGGCCGTGGCTGCCCTATGCAGTGTTCTTTCTGTGCTTCTGCTGCTCTTCACGGACGTAAACTCCGGTTGAGGTCCACAGAAAACGTGGTGGACGAGATGGAGTACCTGGTAGAACACCACCATGCCGGCATGATAGCCTTCATGGACGACACTTTCACCTTGAACCCCACCCGGGTTGAACAGATATGTGAAGGAATAATGAAAAGAGATATTGATGTCTATTGGGGGTGCACGGCCCGGGCAGACACTTTGTCTAATAACATGCTCCAGAAAATGAGTGATTCAGGATGTATAACCATGTTTTTAGGCGTGGAATCCGCCGACCAGCAGCAACTGGACCGGGTTAACAAGCAGATGACCATCGAAAAAATTCGCAGGGCATTTACCCTCTCCCGGAAACATAACATCCGAACTATAGCCTCCGTGGTTCTGGGAATGCCGGGAGACACCCGTGACAGCATTGGAAGGACTATTAAATTCGTGAGAGAACTGAACCCATCTTATGCCCTTTTTTCACTGGCCACTCCTTACCCGGGGACCAGATTCTACAAGGAATCAGTGGAGAATAATCTCATCAAAGTTAAGGACTGGTCCAAATACACTTTACTTTCTCCGGTCCTGGAGACCGTGGACTGTTCCATAGACGAACTTAAAAATATGCAAAAAAAGGCATTCCGGCAGTTCTACATTCGTCCTACCTATGTTTTAAGGCAACTACGAATGGACGGGCCCATAATTCTTAAAACCATTGCGGCCCTGATGAAGGAAGTTTAAACTTAAATTAGTTTGATTTTTAGATTAAATAGTTAATTGAAAATAAAAAGAAGAGGACTACAAGTCCTCAGGTAAGTAGGTGTCTGCTATGGCAGCTACGCCTTCTCCCATTTCTACTTCAAAGCCCAACTCTCTTAGGGTCATTTCCATGGCGGAGAACGTGGTTATAAGTTCTCGGTGAGTTATGTTCCCCATATGGCCGATTCGGAAGATGTTACCCTTCAAGTGGTCCTGTCCTCCGGCTAATTCAACCCGGTACTTTTTGCGCATGGTTCCTCTAAATTCACCGTCGGTAACTCCCTCTGGCATCCGCACTGCAGTAACGGTGGTGGATGAAACTTCTTCTTTGGGGAAAAGTTCAAGATTCAGAGCTTTTATACCATTACGAGTAGCTTCAGCAGCTAACTTGTGTCTATTAACCCTATTTTTCAGACCTTCTTCCACAATAACCTTCAATGCCTCGTGCATGGCGTACATCAGTGATACTGATGGGGTGTAAGGTGTTTCTGGTGGTTCAGCATCGCCACTCTTTCTGTACTTTTTAAGGTTGAGATAGTAACTTGCTGAATCTGTTTTGTTAACCACGTCCCAAGCATCTTTGGAAAGGGTTATGCCAGCCATTCCTGGCGGTGCGGCCAGACATTTCTGGGAGCCAGTTACGCAGATATCAATTCCATAATCATCCACTTCCACATGGTCCCCCCCCAGTGAGGATACCGTGTCCACCACGTAGAGGGCATCGTAACCTCGTAGGATTTTGCCCAACTGTTGTATAGGATTCACTACACCCGTTGATGTTTCGTTGTGTACCACAGTAACGGCTTTAATATCATCGTGTTCTTCCAAGAGGAATCCCACTTCATCAGGATTTACAGCATGACCCCATTCTACTTCCAGGGGTAGGGAAGTGCCTCGGTGGGCCTCTGTGATTTGCATGAAGCGCTGGCCAAATTTTCCGCCCACTATGTTCAGGACCTTATCACCCTTCTCCAGGATGTTCACCAGGGCCGCCTCCATGGCAGCGGTTCCTGATCCAGTTATCAAGTAGGACTGGTTGTTGGTACGGAAAACATCAGACATTATCTGGGTGGTTTCAGATAATATCTGGCCGAATATGGCACTTCGGTGGTTTACAATGTTCTCGGACATGGCTTTCAGAACCCGGGGGGCAACCCGGGTGGGCCCTGGTATCATTAGCAAAGTTTCATCCATCTTCAATAACCTCCAATTTATAGGCTAATCCTAAGTAATCTAAATTTATATTCCCATGACA
>JAUYBK010000010.1 GCA_030693105.1 Methanobacteriaceae archaeon
TATTTGTTAATAAACATTATTATATTTTTATGCCAAAATTACACCCTAATCTGGCAATAATTTCTTTTTTAAAAAAAACCCGTATTCGATGCCATTAAAAAAAAAACGGTGAATTTATCTTTTTATAACCGGAAGGTGGACCTCAGTTACTAGTTCATCTTCGGAGGTTGTGCTGGGATCGTTTAGATAGATTTCGGTGATGGGTCCCACAATGTCGTAACCGTTTTCTACAGCATAGTCCACCACGGCATGGATAACTGGACCTACGTTAGTGTAAGGTCCCTGGTGCATCGCTGCCAGGACGGTGTGGGCTGGTATTTCCTTGATCCCTACTTTACCATCCTGATGGGCTTCACCCGCAATGGAAAATCCAATCTCATACTGCAAGTCTTCCTCAGCTACTTCTTCCGGGGTGTTGTAATAGGTCCCGTAGACCCGACCCGTCATTTCCAAGTTCTTTTCCATCACCCACTGACCTATTTCCTGCATTAGTTCTGGAATTTTAGTGTAACTACCCTTTTGTGGTATGTAAGCCACTTTGGCCTCTTCAACTCGCTTTTCCTCTACTATCATGGTCGAACCTCCCTAATTAGTATACATGATATACTAAAAATATTTTTTACTTGCGATTTATGACATTCTGAATGGTAATGACTGCCAGGAGTAAAACTGGCCAAATTTCAAGGCGACCCATCCAAAAATTTATAATGAATACTATCTTAACCGGGACCGGAGAGTTAGGAGTCATAAGCCCCTCGGAGAGTCCCACGTTACTTAAAGCAGATGCAACTTCAAACAGGGCTTGTGGTATGTCATTGTAATATATTAGGACGATAATAACGCTGATTATGTAAACCAGTAAATAGGTGAATACAAAGGCCCCAGTGATCCTTAATAGATCATCGGTAATTGGTAAATCAGTTACGTGATGGATTTTTTTGGGCATTATTGCTTTCCCAGGCAATATAAATGATTTGACTTGCCATAAAATTCCTTTAAGTAGTAGACCAAATCGAAACAATTTAATACCCCCACCCGTAGAGCCGGAGCCAGCACCAATAATCATGAGGATAATTATGATAAATTGGCTCAGGCCTATCCATTTAGACAAACCAGGTAAAAATGCGGTTTGTAAACCGGTAGTGGATACAGCTGATATTATTTGGAAAAGAGAGAATCTAAGGGTTAAAAAGAAGTCATTTCCATAAAATTGGTTTTTAAAGAGCATTAAAGTCACTATAATGGTACCGATTAGAATGAGGGAAAAAGCCACCTTAGTTTCGATATCTTTAAAATAATCCTTCAAGTTACCCTTAATAACAGTGTAGTGTAGTGCAAAGTTAGTAGCACCGACCATCATTATTACCATAGCCACGATCTCTATCCAAATGCTGTTGTAAAATAATAGACTATCGTTATGCATGGCAAATCCTCCGGTGGATAAGGCCGAGAATGCGTGAAATACTGAATCAAAAATAGGCATTCCTGCTACTTTAAATAGAATTATGGCGATTAAAGTAAATGAAAAATAAATGTATACTATTATTCTAGTTGTTTTCTTTATACTAGGTCTTAATCTTTCTTCTCGACCTTCAGCAAGGTACAAACGGATTACATCGGCCCCGGTAGATCTTAAAAGAGCCAAAACTAAAAAGATTATTCCTAAACCTCCCAACCATTGGGTAAATGCCCGCCAGAAATTAATGGTGTAAGAAACTTCGTCTAAATTAGAAAACATACTAAAACCAGTGGTGGTAAATCCCGACATAGCCTCAAAATAGGCATTGAGGTAAGATAGTTCACCAGATAAAAAGAAAGGTAGAGCACTGATGGCGCTCACTATGACCCATACTAAAGTCGAAAATATCATAGCCACTTTAAGTGACAGGTTGGTTTCTTTTTTGAATATCCTAATACAGATTATTCCTATTATTACGCTTATAATAGCAGAAGATAAGAAGGGAAGTATGTATTGTTGCTCGCCGTAAATAAAGGAGACTAAAATAGGTATAAGCATTGCGATTCCAAGTAAGATACATACATTCCCGGTATAGTGAAGTATGGTCTTTATTTCACGCTTACTTAACCTATTTATCTGTCTCGTTAGACATTCCCCCCTATGCCCCCTAATAATTGACCCAGTACCCTTAAAAGAATTATTAAGAGTTTATACAACTCATTTAATAATAAGATCAAATAATTCACTTATTATCACCTGGAAACAGCCTAAACCCTTTTTTTAAAGTATCAAACTAATTATATTAAAACATCCCGTATATAACTTGTGACGTTTAGTGTCATTAATAAAATTAAAAATATTCAATTCTATTCAGTTATCAAAAAATTATTAGATACCACCGCAAAGGATTTCTAACCCTGAAGATAGTATTTTTTTATACCAGCCTATTTTGATTCTATTAATAACTGGATGACCACCAATCGTATTGAAACATGGTTGGATGGTATATTTTCAATTGCCATGACATTATTGGTCTTAAGTATCTGATTTCCCGATATTTCTCAATCCTTAACTGAAACCGCCTTCCAAGAGCATTTATGGTTATTATGGTCTAAATTACTGAGTTATGCCCTTAGTTTCTGGATCCTGGCCAGTTTCTGGCGTGTTAACCATCAACAGTTTTACTTCATTAAACGTTCCAACCCGACTTTAATAAGTATAAACATCTTTTGGCTACTTTTCATAGACATGGTGCCCTTTTCCACCGAGATAATCGGAGAGTTTGGTAGCTATTTTTCACCACCAATTTAAGATTCCAGTTGAACTTGCTTTTGGCGGGAATTTTCTATTACCTGAACTGGTACTACGCCGTCCGAAACGGCTTAGTGGACGAAAAGTTGGATAACCCCATCTTACAGTTTATGAACAGAACCAACCTGATTTTTCCCATATTATCGATAATAGCCCTTGTTTTAGCCTATTTTGTCGGCCCTTGGAGCAGTTTGGTGTATTTAGTCAATCCAATTTTAAAAGAGTCATTTATAGTTAAATACACATATAATCATGAGGAAAAATAGTAAAGGCTTTAAATAATATTCCGGTATTTATTGATTATAACCATAGTTCAAGGAACGGATGTGACTATTAATAAATAGGGTGGGACTTCAAATGGAACATTCCCAACATGACAATAATTCTGGCCATGGAAAAGGAAAAAATCATCACCAGCATATGATCGCCGACTATAAAAGGCGCTTCTGGATTTGTCTAGTTTTAACCATTCCTATTGTGGTATTATCCCCCCATATCCAGCACATTTTCGGCATTCATGAACTGGTCATGTTCCCTGGTGATTCTTACGTTCTCTTTGTTTTATCTTCAATTGTATACTTTTACGGCGGTTATCCCTTCTTTAAAGGTATATATACTGAGCTCAAATCCCGCACCCCTGGTATGATGACTCTGGTGGCAGTGGCCATTACCACGGCCTACCTCTACAGCAGTGCAGTGGTTTTAGGACTTAAGGGAGAGTTGTTTTTCTGGGAACTGGCCACCCTTATTGATATCATGCTTTTGGGTCACTGGGTGGAGATGAGATCAGTGATGGGCGCCTCCCGGGCGTTGGACGAACTGGTAAAACTATTACCTTCAACCGCCCACCACATCATGTCCGATGGAGAAATCATGGAAATGCCCCTGGAACATTTGCAGGTAGAGGATGTGGTGGTGGTGAAACCTGGAGAGAAAGTGCCCGTGGACGGGAAGATTTTAAAAGGTGAAAGTAGTGTTGACGAGTCCATGCTCACCGGCGAATCAGAACCCGTTTACAAGAAGGTAAACGATTTGGTTATTGGAGGATCAATTAATGGTGACGGTTCCATCCAAGTCAAAATCGAAAAAACTGGCGAAGATTCATTTTTATCCCAAGTTATTAGTCTGGTGGAGGAAGCACAGTCTGCTAAATCCAGGACACAAAACTTGGCCGACCGTTTTGCCATGTGGCTGACCATCATTGCCTTGAGTGGAGGTTTTATTACCCTTCTGGTTTGGCTGGTAATTACCAGCCAGGATTTGGCCTTTGCCCTGGAAAGATCCGTGACCGTAATGGTTACCACTTGCCCCCATGCTTTAGGTCTGGCCATTCCCCTGGTAGTGGCAGTTTCTACTGCATTATCGGCTCGTAATGGCCTTTTAATACGAAATAGAACCGCGTTTGAGAAAGCTCGAAGTTTAGATGCGGTTATATTCGACAAGACAGGGACTCTGACCCAGGGAAAGTTTGGAGTGAGTGAAATTATCCCTTTGTCAGATGACGTTAAACCTGACGATTTTTTAAAGTACGCAGCATCACTGGAAGCTTATTCAGAGCATCCTATTGCCAGTGGAGTGGCTGCTGCTGTTGAAAGCCATTTGCCAGTTGAAAATTTTAAATCAATACCAGGTAAAGGGGTAGAGGGTAGCGTTGATGGTAAGAAAGTGGAAGTGGTAAGTCTAGGATACTTGGAAGAGATGGGAATGGCAGTTAGTACTGAAAGGTTAGAGAAATCCCGGGGAAAAACTGCGGTCTTCGTGGTTATTGACGGCGCAGTGAAGGGTACCCTTTTGATGTCGGACCTCATCCGGCCCGAGTCACAGGAGACCATTTCCCGGCTCAAGCAAATGGGTATCATGTGCATCATGATCACCGGAGATAGGAGAGAAGTGGCCCAATGGGTGTCCGAAGAGTTGGGGTTGGATCAGTACTTCGCCGAAGTCTTACCTGGAGAGAAGGCAGCAAAAGTTAGAGAGATACAAAAAGAGGGATTGGTGGTGGCCATGACCGGCGACGGTATTAACGATGCCCCAGCTTTGGCCCAGGCCGACGTGGGTATTGCCATCGGGGCAGGAACCGACGTAACCATTGAAGCCGCCGATATCATTCTAGTAAGAAACAATCCCCTAGATGCCCTATACATTATTCAACTAGCCCGTTCCACCTATCGTAAGATGGTGGAGAATTTGGCTTGGGGAGCAGGATACAACATTTTTGCCATCCCTTTAGCAGCAGGTGTTCTCTCTGCTTACGGGATAATTCTAACTCCCGCCATGGGAGCCGTTTTAATGTCGGTCAGTACCATCATTGTGGCTGTTAATTCGCGGTTTTTGAGAATTGAAAAATAATACATCTATCAGACAAAAATAATTATTTCTACCAACCCAAAATAAGACTAAATGAGGTATTACAATGCAAAAAACCAATAAAACTGCTCTTCTGGGATATATTTTAATGCTAATTTTAACCGCCGTAGTACCTATCATTTTCCAGACAGAACAGCTTCAAGCCCTGATAATATTCCCTATCATCCTCATATTTGCTCATCTTGCTAAAATGAACTCCAAAGAGATTGGTTTAGTTGCAGGAACCTGGGAAGATTATCTTATCGGTTTTCTGTATCCCTTTTTAATCTGTGTGGCTATAATCATCCTGGTCATTATTACTGGTAATCTAGGAACAGTGCATTGCAGTGCGGAACTTCCCGGCAAGGTGGTCACCCTCTTTTTCATGACTCTCATTCTAGCGGTTGCCACTGAAGAGGGCTTCTTCCGGGGCTGGCTCTTTGGAATATTAGAACGGGGAAAAATGAACCCCCAACTAATTATTATCCTCACTGCGCTGGCCTTCAGTTTGTGGCATTTTCCCCTATTTTTAATGGACCCCGGCTTTGCCTGGAGTATGCTACCGCTGTATCTGGGTGGTGGTGTAATTGCGGGTATGATTTTCGGACTGTTTCGTTATAGATCTGGTTCCATTATTGTATCATCCTTCTCCCACGCATTATGGAACACCACCGTCTACACCCTCTTTGGAGTAGGTAGCAGCATTGGTATTTTGGGAATTCAAATGACTAACGTCTTTGGTCCAGAGAGTGGTTTACTGGGAATGGTCTTCAGCATCGCGTTTATCGCAGTTTTGTGGTGGTGGACTTTTAAAAAGTGAAATTCTTTGAAATTTTTAAGACACCAATTAAAATTTTTGCATTATATAAAATACGGAACTATAAAGGCCCGGGGTGTCTTTAAACATTTTTATTTCTTTTTCTAAATCCTTTTGAAGTAGGGGATCATGATGATGTTCTAAACTTATGATTTGCTTTTCTAAAGGCTGGTAATATTCAGACCACCATACACTGTTGGAGATAAAAAAACAGTCCAATAACCGATATTCACATTTAGATATGATTTTAAGTTTCTCCTGGTGAGATTTATATTCATCATGCACCACCAGATATCCCTGATCTTTAATTAGAGGCCTCCAATCAGTTAGTCCTGTTTCGAAGCCAATTGAAAATATGGATCCTTCGGCCCATATTAATATCAAAGCTTTCATTGGGAAAATCTAAATCAAATAAAGATCTGTTCTCGATTTTTACCCTGTTTTTCAGGCATGCTTTAATTATTTTTTGATTTAGCTGATGTAAAGAAGTTTTATCAATGTCAAGAGCAATGATCTCCCCTTCACTTATTCTGGCTAATTCCATAGTTGGAACCCTTGTACCACAACCTAAATCAAGAATTTTAGGATTTAAAATTCTTGTAATCTTTAAAAATGCTTTTAGAGTGTATTTAATTAATTTTTCTCGATAAACATCTGTATTGATTTGATTAATACAAATAGCCCCATCAATTTTTATAATAATATTATTATTTGTTGTTTATTTTGATGATTCGGCTTAAAACATAACCTTTATATATGTTCACTTGAACATTTATTCATATGAAAACCAATGATGTTTGTGACGAGCGCTGCATCAACGAAGACGCAGTCCGGGAAGTAAAGGAGAAAATGCTTCCTGAAGAGATTTTCAGCCACGTATCTGATGACTTTAAGATCATAGGAGACCCTACCAGAGTTAAAATACTGTTCGCCCTTTCTAAGAAAGAGTTGTGCGTCTGCGATCTATCCCGTATCATTGGCATGACCGAATCAGCCGTATCGCACCAGCTCCGCTTGTTAAGAAACCGCAATATGGTTAAATTCAGAAAAGAAGGTAAGATGGCCTATTACTCCCTGGCAGACTCGCACGTGATCCATCTCATAAAAATGGGGGTTCAACATGCCCGAGAATGAGTGTAAAAATGTTGAGGCGACGTGCAGCTGTTGCGGAGGCGATGTTTTCGAAGAAAAAGAAAAGCCTTGGAAAAGAACACCCTTAATTATCATCTCCACTTCAGCTGTGTTTTTTTCTTTAGGTCTTTTATTAGAGAACGTTCTAAAGAGGGACTTGTTGGCAGAGGCTTTATTCCTTTTAGTGGTAGCTGTAGCGGGTTATTCCATTTTTAAAGGTGCATATAAAGGAATTTTAAAGTTTCGTTTTAATATGAACCTCCTCATAACCATCGCTGCGGTTGGAGCATTTTTAATAGGCCATGGGGAAGAGGGGGCTGCAGTTATATTCCTGTTCTACGTGGCTGAATTTCTAGAAGACTACGCTGGTGAAAGGGCACAAAACTCGATTGGAGATCTCCTTAAACTAGCACCCGAAACTGCTCATGTAATTAGAGGCAAGCAGGAGTTGAAAATTCACGTGCACGGCGTGGATTTGGGTGAAATAGTGGTGGTGAGGCCTGGTGATAAGATACCATTAGACGGAGTAGTGGTTAAAGGCTCATCAGACGTGGATCAGGCCCCCATAACGGGTGAAAGCGTTCCGGTAAGTAAGAAAAAAGGAGATATAGTCTTCGCTGGTACTATCAACACCGAGGGATATCTGGAGATAGAAGTGACTAAAAAGTCTGATGAAACCATTATATCCCAAATAATAGAGCTGGTTAAGGAGTCCAAAAACAGGAAGTCCAAAACAGAAAGCTTCATTGACCGGTTCGCTACTTACTACACTCCTACTGTTATTTTATTAGCCATTTTAGTGGCTACTGTGCCTCCCTTTCTTTGGGGGCTGGCTCTTAATGAATGGTTTTACCGGGCCCTGGTGCTCCTGGTGGTTTCCTGTCCCTGTGCCCTGGCTATATCCACCCCCATATCCATGGTCTCCGGGATAACCTCTGCCACCAGAAAAGGAGTCCTGATAAAAGGATCAGAATATGTGGAGGAGATGAGAAACGTGAAGGCCGTAGTCTTTGACAAGACCGGGACCTTAACTGAAGGACGTTTAGAGGTAACCGACGTTTTGGAAGTTAAAGGCTACACTTCACGAGACGTTTTAAAGATTGCAGGATCTCTGGAGTCACAGTCCCCCCATCCGCTGGCGAAGGCCATATTCAAAAAGGCCCAGGATGAGGGTTTAGAACTAGAAAAAGTTCATAACTTTAAATCTTTGACGGGAACTGGTCTGGAAGGGGAAATTAATGGTAAAAAATTTTATATTGGTAAAAAGAACCTTTTTGAAGGCATTTGCATTCCCACTGACAAGATAGCTGAGTTTGAAAGTGAAGGTAAAACTTCGGTGTTAATTGGTGATACTGACCACATTATAGGTTTAATAGGGCTAATGGACAGAATCCGGGATGAGTCTTTAAACACCGTTAAATTCTTAAAAGAAAACAAGATAGTCACTATTATGCTCACTGGGGATAACCAGGGAACGGCCCGTGCTGTGGCCGCTCATTTAATGTTAGACGAATATTATTACGGACTCTTACCCGCAGATAAGGTTGAAAAGATTGACCATTTGGTGGAGCGCTACGGACACGTGGCCATGGTGGGAGACGGGGTTAACGATGCTCCAGCCCTGGCCCGGGCCAACATAGGCATTGCCATGGGTGCCGCCGGGTCAGACGTGGCCATTAAAACTGCCGACGTGGCTCTGATGCACGACGACTTGTCTAAGTTAGAGTATCTGGTTAAGTTGAGCAAAAAGACCATGGGTGTGGTCAAAGAGAACGTTGCGTTGTCGGTGCTACTTAAAAGTTCATTTGCAGTTTTTGCTATTTTGGGAGTCATCAACCTGTGGATGGCAGTAGGTATTGGAGATATGGGACTCAGTCTAGCTGTAATCTTGAATGCATTAAGAATAGGGAGTCATAAAGCTCCCTAATACCTTTTATTTTTTCTCAATTACTCTAGATGCAAAGTAGAAGCCGATAATTACCAGTACCACCGCCCACAAGTTGTCGAAAACCCCTCCTACAATGTTGGTGGTCATCACTGATGATGCTGTGACATTTTTGGTGGCATCAATTAGGACATCAGCTTTTATCTGGTTGGAGAAAGCCATATGAAAAAATAGACTGATATTATCGATATAGTTAGGGCTTTTCTGAATTCTCCGTCTTCCAGTACCCAATAGTCGGTAATAAGAAACATTCCGACTAGCATGGACAAAAACGTTCCGAACCCCACAATTCCCAGGCCACCATAAATGTCTCCGTTACGGGCTGCGGAGAAGCCCCATCAAATGCTAAAGATTGAACATGCAACTATTAAAACCAATCCGCC
>JAUYBK010000083.1 GCA_030693105.1 Methanobacteriaceae archaeon
CGTGGCTTCCTGCTGCTACTGCTTCTTGTGATTTCTTCAGGGCTTCCGAAGGGGTTTGTTCCTCGGGGTCCAGTAAAGTCAGGTGGACTTTGCCCTTTTTTAGTAGTTCTTGGAGATATTCTTCAACGATCATGAGTATCACACTTAAAATCGATGCCATCAAAGAAAAATAAGATTATTAACCCTTCAAAACCGTGAAAAGGGCTTATTTATCCCCTTGGTTCTTTGGCCTTAAAGCGCAGCCCCTTGTAACCGCACTTACGGCATGTCTTAGCAGTTGGGGGATTTCGGGCGTTACATTTAAGACATATTTTAATCTTGAATAATCTGTTTTCTGCTTCTTCAAATCTAGCCATAATTTAGCCTCCTATGAATTCATTCTGAATCTTTACAACTTCCCGACTTGATTCGGCCCGGGAATAGGCCTCTAAAAGCTCCTGATTGAGCTCTAGAAAATGAGGTCCCCACTTGAACGAGGACATGAACTGGATAGCATTATTTTTCAGTCCCACTATATAAAAGGTTGCGGCTACAGCCTCAGCAGTAGAGAGTATGCAGGGCTTGCCATAGTTGGTAGGGTTGGCCGCCACCAAAAATGGAAGGGACCGATGGTTCTTTTTACCCCTAAATATGGGTGAAAATTTATCTATTTTCTTCCAGGAACAGTCCAAGCCCACTATCCCATGTTTATCCACCATTTTTTTATCTTCTGGTGAAACTGCCTTAGTTGAGAAGGGATCCAGTACCAGAGCTCCCTTGGGGAGTTGTTGAAGGTTGGTTACCATTCTTATCTTGCCCTGCTTGTCCAGTCGACGAGTAGTGCAACGTTTAGGGTCGCACTGTTCGGCGTGGTAGACTGTTACTTTCATGGAACTTAACTCACCGTATTTCTTGGAAAAAAATAGGATATATATTAATATGCTTATTTTTCACTTATTAAAGTTGCTCTAAACATCTCATTAATTAGATTTATATTACAATCTAACATTTCATAATAATGGTGGTAACTTTATGAAGTACAAGCCTAAAAGAGTGCTTCTGGTGGAGGACGATCCCCAGCACGTGGAAGCCATTGATGCCATGTTAAAAAGGGTCCCTGAATTCGATTTTTTACTTACACAGTGCTACAAACTGCAAGATGGACTGGAACTATTAAAAAGTAAAGAATTTGATGCCATACTCCTGGATCTTGGCCTGCCAGATAGTAAAGGTCTCAACACATTTCTAGAGATTCGCAAGCACGCCCTTAATTTGCCCATTGTAATATTTACATCCTTATTTGATGAAGAAATTGCCATCAAAGCCTTGAAATCAGGAGCCCAGGAATATCTTTTCAAGGGAGAATATGATGGTCAGGACTTAGCTAAGGCTATTAATCATTCTATTGCCCGTTTAGAGTACAGTTCCTCTTTATAAATAGAACTATTTTTGGTACGGCATTCCCACACCCCGCACTTGGCAAAGGACTCTCCCAGCTTGAAGTACTTTTTACGGGTCATGTCAAATAATATAGGTTTACTTTGACCATGCTAACGCTTATTTAATTTTGCCAGCCCGGGTTCATAATTCCTCATGGGCTGCAGGCATGAAATTTACTCCCAATCGGTAACCAAACCCACCAGGGTCATGGACGTGAGATAAAGACCGTTGAAGGGCCCTAAATTTTCTTTCACATTAGCCCTCTTATTTAACAATTTTTTTACTCCTCTTTATTCTCTCTTTCAAATTCTAAAATCTGCGCTACGGCAGCTCCTGGATTTTTAAGCTCTTTCACATCGTAGTAACGTCCCCCCGATGCCATAGCCAGTTCCATATTCATATTCCGACCGTAACGGGCTGTTTGTTCGAAGTTAATTACTATGGTAAGTATTCCATTTTTTTGGAGTTCATCAGCGATTTTCAAAGCGTCGGGAACGGGCCCCTGGTCTATTCCCACGTTGGGCATTCCATCAGTGAGTATAACCATGAAAGGTACGAATTCTCCCTTAGAATTCTCTTTTTTGAGTATTTCCAAGCCTTTTTTCATGCCTGATGCTAGGGGAGTGGTCCCCCCTACCGTTATTTGGTCAATGACGTCCTGGAAAGAAGAGGCCCTCTTAGTGGTGGGAACAATGATTTGGGCTTCCTGGCCCTTAAATCCTATTACGCTGATCTTGTCCTGGTGGCGGTTGCTGTCCAGGATGATACTATCCAGGATGCCTTTAACCCGGTTGGACTTACTTTCACTGACCATAGAACCGCTGATATCCACTACCACTGCTATGGATGCCCTGGCCCCGTGTTTACGGACTTTTTGACGAAGATCATCACTTTTGACTTCTATAATTCCTTTAGAATGAAGAGCTGCGGCACGGAGGGTGGCGTCAATGGCCACGTCCCGTGAATGCTTCTTGGGAAGACTACTCTTAATGTAGCGTCCTTTTTCAGTCTTAGAATCCACGCTTCTCCCGTAAAGCCTTTTTTTCTTTTTACCCTTCATCTTCAGCAGTTTTTTTATATCAACCTCCTCTTCTTCACCGGTTACAGGTTGTTCCTCTTCCGGATTACTTTTAAGCTGCATTCCCTTTTGTTTTCCCTGGGACTCTTCCGGGGATAAGTTGGCTTGTTGGTTTTGTGCCTGGTCCCTGGTTTCCTGTTTATCCTCAGAATTCTTCTCTTCTTCTTTCTCTTCCTGCATCTGGTTTTGGGCCTGTTCCACCTTTTTTTTTATCTGTTCCTGGTCGCAGGACTGTTTGTGGAACCTTTCTCCCAACACCAGGAGGGCCGCCTCCTCCACGTGCTGGTGATTTACTTCTTCCTGGTTCTGGTAGGCAGCAATGGTTTTGGCAGTTTTTAAAATGGCAATATCAGCCCGGTGCCCGTCGACCCCCATTTCCAGAGATATTCTGGCGATGAGTTCCATCATATCCCGGTTCACCTCTACCCGGTTCAGGATGTCCCTGGCCTGGATAATGCCCCGGAGTATTTGGCCCTGTTTTTCCTGACAGGCTTTTCTAAACGAAATGGGATCTTTTTCAAACTCTTCACGGCGGGCCATAATCTGTACCCGGTCCTTCAAATCCAGGAGACTTTTTACGGATATGTGCATACCTATCCGGTCGGATAGTTGGGGCCGGAGCTCTCCTTCGGCAGGGTTCATGGTACCCACCAGGATGAAGTTGGAGGGGTGGGCCATGGAGATTCCTTCTCGTTCTACGATGTTAACACCGTAGGCTGCAGCATCTAATAACACATCCACCAGGTTATCATCTAAGAGGTTGATTTCGTCCACATAAAGAATGTTACGATTGGCTTCGGCCAGTATCCCGGGTTCCAAGGCCTTCATTCCCTCCCGAAGAGCTTTCTCTAGGTTGATAGAACCTACCACCCGGTCTTCAGTAGCCCCCAGGGGCAGTTCCACCACCCTCATCTTCTTCTCTTCCATCTCATAATCCCCGGACTTACAGGAATCGCAGAGAAAATCTTTATCTTCAGGGTCGCAGTTGAAAGGGCATCCTTTAACTACTTTTATGGGAGGTAAAAGGTCCGCCAGGGCACGGACTGCGGTGGTCTTCCCGGTACCTTTATCCCCTTTTATAAGCACTCCCCCGATGGAAGGATTAATAGCATTGAGTATAAGTGATTTTTTAACGTTTTCTTGGCCTACAATGGCTGAAAATGGAAAAATAAGGTTTTTCAATAGTCTCACCGTTTTTTAGAAACTCATTCATTTACTGGTAGTTACTATGGGGGCTATGAAATAAATATTATAGGTAGTTTCCAGTTGGATAATGTTACTTCCAGTTAGATAGTATACTTTCCATTGGTGCCACTATAGGGTATTCATTATAAAAAACCATAAATAACAGCGAATACATACTTAATAGTGGTGATATAATGTGCACAGTAGGCGGCCCTATGGCTGATATTAAAATGAAGAAGCTTAAAACAAAAAAATACCGGTGTTTAGACTGTGAAAATGAGTTTAAAGGTATGGGACGAAGAGTAGTCTGTCCAGCCTGCCAGTCTGACAACGTGGAAGAAGTATAGTTAAGTTAAACTCATATTATGATAACCGAGCTGCCTTTACCACCCACTGAAGTTTTATTCTTGCAGGGCAGTAACGGAGTGGTGGGCTTGGCCAAGTTTGGCAAAAAGGGCAGCATATTCATGGGAACTCCTGACCTGGAAGAAATTGCCATCTTCATGGAACCCGAAGCTTTAATAGCTGTTTCTGCATTCGACACTGGTAACCGGGTTGAAAAGGGGATCAAATCAATGATTCACCTTTTAAGGGAGATGGGAGCGCCACTGTTAGTGCTACCTGATGATCATCCCACCTCTAAGAGGTTGCCCCTGGTGGTCAGCTGCGGTGAACTGGTGCGCCTGGACTGTCAGATACAACCGGGCACTCACCCAGAACAGGACATACTATGCGCCTGTGATGAGCTTTCGGGCCTGAAAATAAAAGCAACATCAACTGGTGTTGAAATTCAGGGGAATTTAAAGGATTGGAGTAGAGCTAAGCTTTAAATTTATTATTAATTTATACTTTTTATTTAATAACTAATTTAATATAAGATGATGGCCTAAGATGATTATCATGTTTTTTGCTGAATTTTATCAGATTTTCGGACAGATGGTGTTCATTGCAGGTATCCTGATCCTGGCTCTATTGTCCATAACCCTACTTCTAGGTCGTCTTTTAATTAAAAAGGACCGTTTGATGTTTCCTAAGCTGCTTCTTTTCACCATAGACGTTTTTTACGGACTATTTAAGAAATTTTCAGAGAACGTGGGTGTGGACGCTAAGATTGTGGACCAGATTGGAGTTGAAGTGCGCAATAAAGTCAATGAGAAGATATTCAATCGAATAGAACCCCAAGACAAAATTTTAGTTTTACCGCACTGCCTCCGTAACCCAGAATGCGAAGCCACCCTGGAATCTTCCGGTTTAGTGTGCAAAGACTGCAATCGCTGTGTTATTGGAGTTCTTAAAGAAAAAGGAGAAGCCATGGGTTACCAGGTGTTTATAATCCCCGGCTCCACTTTCCTGAAAAAGATTGTGGAAAAAAACAAGTTCAAAGCCGTTTTAGGTGTGGCCTGCTACCAGGACCTTAACTTAGCCATGACCCAACTCTCCAAATTTCACTGCCAGGGAGTGCCACTTCTTCGAGACGGGTGTATAAACACCAAAGTCGACAGCAGAATGGTGCTGGAAAAGATGGGAGTAAATCTTGGCGAATCCAAAAACCTGAAGAAGGGTTGTACCACCGAAATATACCCTGAAAAAAGCGTATAAATAAATTTCTTTTTTTATATTCTACTCAAGGAGCAAACACATTCCACAGGCCATGCAATATAAATGATGCATAGGTTTTTCCTGTTTTAAGACGTGCATATCCTGCTACCAGACCCAATACTAAACCTATCATCAGTTTAGATACCAGTAGCATGGTCCAGTTGTCAACACCCCCCGGGTGTATGAGAAAAACATCAATATATCACAAGTGCCAGATGCTAAATAGCAAGGTGACAGTTATCAATGTTAAGACACCACGCTTAGCCATGCCCGGTGTTTCTTGTATTTTACCTATATATAACCCCGGAGTAAGAACTCCTCAAAAGCAGGAGAGATAATTCCAAATAGCAACCCCATAACTAAAATGTTTATTTCCCAGCTGAAAGTGTAAGTGTTAAAGCAAGGAACACTAAAAAAAGTATACCAAATAGGTAGATTATCCTGGTTTTAAGTCTAATATCATCCCAATTTAGTCCCAATTCTTTTAAAGATGGTCTAAAGTATAATAAAAGTATTAACCCCACCAGTAAGAAGCTCAGTCCATTTAGAGTCTGGAATAAAGTGATGTTGTTACCCGGATGAATTATAAACCATAAAACGCCAATTATGGCCTCCCTAAACAATTTTATTAAGGCTAAAGCCAATATGATCTTTAGGATGAGCCATAAGAAGTTCTTTCTTTCGTTAGAAGAGTTGAATATCTGCATGCCTTAAGCTCCGCTTTTCAACTCTATTCATTCTCAGGAAGGAATATGTCCTCAATTTTAACCTGAAAAAATTTGGCCATCTTAAATGCCAAACTTAGTGAAGGGTCATATTTGTTCTTCTCAATGGCAATGATGGTCTGGCGGGTTACCCCTAACTCCTGGGCCAGATCCTCCTGGGTGAGGTCCTTCATGGCCCTTAAAACCTTGAGTTTGTTTTTCATATTTTTATAAAACCTCCTAATATTTTCGCCCATAATAAAATCGCGAAATAACATAAAGTAACAGACAAAATGCTGCTAATGAGAATAAGGTATAACCAACCACCAATAATTGAGGGTAACTATCTCTTAAAGCCACGATTACAATACCTATATAAAATATAACCGCTATAATATCCCTAAACTCATGTTAGCTGCTTTTTCGTTTATCAATTGGGTTTTTTCGTCTTCTATAACTTTAGAATCATCCCCCTGGAACATTTCTTGCATGTTGTTTCGGTGGACGTAAATAACCGGAATCAGGGCAATTAACAAGATTAGGGCCAGCCCTACTATCTAAATATTGGCCAATAACAATCCAACTATCCATAAGGCTGTGACAAAACCAGACATAATTTTCAAGATGAGTCCTAATTTTTTGAGATTCATAATAATCGCTCCATGTAACTAATACTTTACATAATGTTATACAAACTTTACTAAATGTCTATGTTAGTTGACTTTGAGAGTAAAATTGCTGGAGACCTCTTTCTTTTAAAAAAATTGCTTGTATAATAGAGAAAGTCAAATATTACCGTAAGAGATAGGAGTGGAATCTTATGGAAACTTGTAAAGAACTCGAAAATATAACAAGACCAACTAGGTCCAGTTAGCATAACTTGGAATTAATCAAAACCTCTTATATTTTTTTATTAATACAACAATAGAATTTAAATATAATTATTCTAAATTATAATTAAGATTTTAAGGAGGCAGAAAAAAATGAGCTATTTGAATCCTGATAAGGGGGAAATGAGTCCTCTTCAAAGAAATTTACTTAGAATAATGCGAATATTTCTACTTGTAGCTGGTATTTATATTACCATATTTGGAGGTGCCAATGGTGCCGAACGAATTTTTGGAATACTGATCCTGGTGGCCTTAGCTATCATAAATGCTCCATCATTTATTACAAAAGGCAAAATAAACGCTATACCTGTAGAAATTGAACTTATATTGCTGTCTATGGTGCTGTTTGAACTGGTGTGGGGAGATGCAATGGGATTGTACGTTAAACTTCCATACTATGACAACTTCATGCACTTCATGCTGCCATTATATATTGCCCTTATCAGCATGATGTTGGTTTACACCATGTACTACTACAGACGTCTAAAGATGTCTTTAGCAGGGATGGCTATTGTAATTGTAGTAGTAACCATAGGATTAGGCGGAATACTAGAAATGGGAGAGTACACCTACGATAAATACTTATCTCAAGGTCCTTTAGGCGATATAACTGGAAACACCCAGATGCAAGGCTCACCTACCCAGGATGCCCATGAAGATACTATGAACGACCTCTTCACCGATACTGCCGGAGGCATAGTGGGTGCTTTAATTGGAGTGTTGCTTATCAGGCGAGCAGAGAAAGAAGGAGGGCACTGGAAAATAGCCGAAGATGTTGAAAAAATGACAAAATAACTTCCTTTTTTATTTTTCTACAATTTTCTTTTTTTCTATTAGGTTAACCATGTATTGTTTTTTGTTTTTTGGAATGAAAATACTTGGAATAAACCCTTAATAAGGAATAATGTCTATTCACTAAATTTTTTGATTCATTAAGAACTAATTGTTAATTCAACGATTTGGATACTATGGTCAGTTAATTAGCCAAGAGAGTAAACAGATTTAAAAAAAATTGCTTATATAAAGGGAAAGTCAAATATTACCGTAAGATATAGGAGTGGAGTCTTATGAGTAAGGTTGTAATGATATGTGCCAGTCCCCGTAAAAAGAGCAACACCATGGAAGTTTTAGTAGAATGCACCCAGGTACTGGAAGGTGAAGGCCTGGAAGTAGAGATAATATCTCTTCGCAAAAAGAAAATTAATTCCTGTCAGGCCTGCTTGAAGTGTGCCGAAATCAAAAAGTGCAAATTAGATGACGGACTCAATGACATTATTGAAAAGGTCCGGGAGGCAGACGGGTTAATTTTAGGCACTCCCGTCTACTTTGGAACTGCCCGGGGAGATTTGATGGCTGCCCTGCAGCGGATGGGAATGGTCAGTATGGTCACCGACAAGTACCTCTCCTGGAAAGTAGGAGGACCGATAGCCGTGGCCCGGCGAGGCGGACATACCGCCACCATCCAGGAGCTCCTGATGTTCTACTTCATAAATGACATGATCGTCCCGGGCAGCACCTACTGGAACATGGTAGTGGCCCACGCCCCAGGAGAAGCAGGTGATGATGAAGAGGGAATCAAAACCGCACGCCGCTTCGCCGAAAATGTTGGTAAGCTGATTAACAAGATAAAAGAATAAAATCAGAAAGGGACTACTATGGGAGAACAGGAACTTTATCGTAAGTATGCCCAGTACTACGATTTAATCTATGATTGGATGGATTATCCTGGAGAATCAGAGTTCATAACCGAGATTGTAGCTTTAAATAAAAAATCAGATGGTTTAGAACTTTTAGATGTTGCGTGTGGTACCGGAGGCCACGCCCAATATTTGAAAGATTCGTTTAACGTAATGGGTGTGGATCTTAATCCGGAAATGCTGGAAATAGCCCGAAAAAAACTCCCGGATGTGAATTTCGTCCAGGGAGATATGAAGAACTTGAAATTAAATAAAAAGTTCGACTTTGTTGTCTGCCTTTTCTCGGCCATAAACTACAATTCCAATCTTCAAGAACTTAGAGAAACCTTTGAAAGATTTTATAATATCCTAAAACCTGGAGGAGTTCTTCTTTTCGATTTAGGTTTCTGTTTGGAGAACTGGGATGAAGGCCGGATGCTGGTGGACGCTGCTGTAGAAGGAGATCTTCAACTAGCCAGAATTTGCCAGAGCAGACTGCAAAACAGAGTATTCAACGCTAACTTCGTCTTTCTAGTTAAAAATGATGGAGTAATGGATTTTGAGATTGACCAACACTTTATCGGAGTGTTCCCCACCAAAGACGTTAAAAATATTCTGGAAGAATTGGGGATGGAATGTCATATCCATCAGGGATACCAGGACCAGCCATGGGATCCTGAAAAAAACGAAAGACCAGTCTTCGTATGTGTAAAAAAATTGAGGAGATGTTTATAAGTGCGTATTGCCATTGCAACTACTGACAAAATAAATGCCGCCCACTTCGGGAGAGCTCAGGGCTTCGCTGTCTACCAATGGGAAGAAGGCGAGCCAGAATTTGTAGATTACAGGGAAACAAATGTCACTCCTGGTGAAAAGCACCAGTGGAGTAAGGGTTTGAGCCTTTTAAAAGATTGTGAAGTTATTATAGTGGCCCAAGCAGGCATGAATGCCAAGTATGGCATCAAACAGGCCGGACTAAAACTAGTGGAAGAGGAAGGAACTGTGGAGGACGTGTTATCTAGCTACGTTAAACACGTAGAGTTCATGAAGCAGTTATAATGGCTTGTTTTAATAGTTTTAGAATATTTTAGTACATATACCTTCAACTAATTATAGGAAAAATCATGAACCCCGAATATGTCCATGGATATTCTAAAAGAGAGGCCCTACGGTTGGCAGATCAGGCCAATACAATGGCAGAAATATTACACCACGACACTATCTATCCGGTCCATAACAGAATACTAGAAGCAGGTTGTGGTGTAGGGGCTCAAAGAGTTATACTGGCAAAAAAAACCCAGAAGCTCATATTACTTCCATAGATATCTCTCAAGAATCTCTCGATCATGCTAAGGCTACAGTAAAGAAAGAAAAAGTCCCAAATGTCCAGTTCCAACAGGCGGACATCATGGACCTAACTTTTCCCAATGAAAGTTTTGACCATATTTTTGTCTGTTTCGTATTAGAACATCTTTCCAGCCATAAAGATGCTCTTAGAGAGTTGAAAAGAGTGTTGAATAAAGGCGGTACTATTACTGTTATTGAAGGTGATCATGGCTCCTGCTATTTCCACCCCGAAACAGAAGCTGCAAAAAAAGTTTGGAATTGCCTAATAACTTGCCAGAAGCGTTTAGATTGCAATCCCAACATTGGACACGAACTATATCCAATCATGGAGGAATCTGGTTTTAAAGACATTCCAATAACTCCTAGAATAGTCTACGCGGATCAGAGCAAACCCTTATTGGTGGATGGATTCATTAAAAAGACCATCATTGCCATGGTGGCAGGTGTTAACGAACAAGCACTCCATCTGGGTCTGGTTGATGAGAAGACCTGGGTAAGGGGTATTAAGGATCTTTATAAAACTGCTGGATCAGGAGGAACTTTCTTTTATAACTTTTTAAAGGGTGTGGGAGTAAAATAAAGATTAATCTTAATACTATTCTTAAAATAGCAGGTTTCAAATGATAAAAGGAAAAGCCATCCTCATAGGCTCAGAAGACGAAGAAAACCTGGCTATCCGTTATCTGGGAGCTAATTTAACGAAAAACAAACATGCAGTTAGAATAGTAGCCTGCTCCCGTGAAGACGACTTTCCAACGGTATCAGATGGAGTAATATCTTTTCGGCCGGATATGGTGGCCGTTTCTATGGCTTTCCAATCACTGGCACCCATGTTCCTGGAACTCATGGAAAAAATAAATCAAATAAGGCCGGAAGTTCACGTTACCGTGGGAGGGCATTTTCCCACCTTTGAATACTTAAGACTCCTTGAATATCCAACTATTGACTCGGTGATACGGTTTGAAGGAGAAGAACCAATTACTCTCCTTCTGGAAGCCATAATTAATAATTCAGATTTTGATAATATCCCTAATCTTGTTTACAAAGAAAATAGTGCCATTAAAGAAAATTCATGTCAAGTTCGATTCCCCAACCTTGATCTTCTGCCCTTT
>JAUYBK010000084.1 GCA_030693105.1 Methanobacteriaceae archaeon
CATGGCTTTTGCCTTCCAGTATCCAATCGTAGGGTATTACAGGGTTATCTGGCTCCAGCCGGTATTCATCTGGTTCATTGTAATTGTAGGGTAAAGTGGGAACGCTTACGAAGTAGGCGGTCTCTTCTCCCACTGCTTTGAAGCCATGGTAAACGTAGGGAGGCACGCTGATGATCATGGGGTTTCGATCCCCTATGAAAAACTCGTTAATTTCTTCATAAGTGGGTGATTCTTCCCGGGCATCGTATAGGGCTACTTTCATCATGCCATGAACACAGGTAAAATTGTCGGTCTGCTTTTTGTGCAAGTGCCAGGCCTTCACCACCCCGGGATAAGCTGTGGTAAGGTACACCTGACCAAATTCCTGGAAAATGTCATCATCACATCTTAATATTTCCATGAGCCAACCCCTTTCATCGGTTATGACCTGTAACTTCTTTATTTTAACACCTTCAATCATGAAAACACCTCTCCTACTCTCAAAAATTATATATACTCAACTATTATTAACCATTACCATAACGTTCTTTTTTATTCCTAAGTAGACGGAAAATTCCAGTCAATAAGGGGAAGGTAAGAATAGATAATGATCATAACAACACGGCATTTATATGCTAACTCTTAAATAATTAAACTTATAAGAACTTAGTATGATTTAATAAGCTAAAATTCAAACTTATTTATAATTTAAACAGATTATGAATTTTAAACATCCCTAAGGGTGCAATATATAAAAGAGATGAAAAAATGAAAGGATTGATTTTATCTGGTGGACACGGGACTAGATTAAGGCCATTAACCCACACAGGCCCTAAACAACTCATACCCATTGCTAACAAGCCAGTTTTATATTATGCAATCGAAGACCTTAAAGAGGCAGGAATTACCGAAATTGGGATTATATTAGGTACTAACATGCCAGAAAAGGTGCAGGAAGCTGTGGGAGATGGATCACAATTTGGAGTTAACATAACCTACATTATGCAAGGCGAACCTCGAGGATTGGCCCATGCCGTGGCAGTGGCCCAGGAATTTGTGCAGGAAGAACCATTTGTCATGTACCTTGGTGATAACATCCTTAAATCTGGTGTTAACGAGTTTGTAGATGGTTTTGAGAGTTCAGATTATGAAGCCAGAATACTACTCCAGAAAGTTGAAAATCCCCGACAATTTGGGGTGGCCGAACTCAATGAAGCGATGGATGTGGTTCATTTAGTGGAAAAGCCTCGTGAGCCTAAAAGCGACCTGGCTTTAGTGGGAATCTATCTTTTCAAGCCGTCTATTTTCCGGGCCATATCTCACATAAAACCTTCCTGGAGAGACGAACTGGAAATAACTGACGCTATACAGAATCTTCTAGATTCCGGTGATAAAGTGGACTCTCACATAGTAAGGGGATGGTGGAAGGACACGGGAAAACCGGAAGATGTCCTGGATGCTAATCACCTGATTTTAGACACTTTGGATCCTCATCAGGAAGGTGAAATAGAAGATGGGGCTGTTATAATTGGCCGGGTTTCCATAGGAAAGGGAACCGTCATAAAAGAAGGCAGCGTGATTCGGGGGCCAGTTACTATTGGTGAAAACTGTTATGTAAAGGCTTACATAGGTCCTTACACTGCTATTGGTAATAATTCCCGCATTGTAGGTGGAGAAATTGAGTCATCCATAGTGGTAGGAGATGCTGTTATCGAGTGCAACGAACGAATTGTGGACAGTCTTATTGGAAACCATTGTCATATAATCACCCTGGAAAATCACTTTCCACAGGGCCGTCGTTTTGTAATTGGAGAAAATTCACTGGTGAACCTTTAGGGGGTTTTTAAATGAAAGCTGTAATACCTGCTGCAGGACTTGGAACCCGGTTTTTACCTGCCACCAAAGCTCAACCCAAGGAAATGTTACCGGTATTTAACAAACCCACCATCCAGTACGTGGTGGAAGAAGCAGTGGCTTCTGGTATTGATGATATATTAATCATAACTGGAAAGGGAAAACGTTCCATAGAAGACCACTTTGACCGTTCCTTCGAACTGGAATTTTTCCTCAAAAACAGCGGTAAAATAGATCACCTGGTGGAGATCGAGGCCATCTCAAATATGGCAGATATATATTATGTCCGTCAGAAGGAGCAAAAAGGGTTAGGAGACGCCATACGCTGCGCTAAAAAACATGTGGATGGCGATCCCTTTGCGGTCCTCTTGGGAGACACCATAACTCAAAACAGCACTCCCTGCACTCAAAGGCTTCTTGAAATTCACGAAAAATACCAGTCATCAGCAATAGCCATTGAAAGAGTTCCTCGGGAGAAGATCGAACGTTATGGGATAATTAAGGGTCATGAAGTTGAAAAATCAGTTTATCACATTGAAGACATGGTAGAAAAACCATCTTTAAATGAAGCACCCTCTGATCTGGCCATAACTGGCAGGTACATTCTTCAACCCGAGATATTCGACCACTTGGAACAGGTTTCTCCGGGAGTAGGCGGGGAAATACAACTCACTGATGCCATGCGTCTTTTGGATGATATCTATGGTTACGTGTTTCCGGGCCGTATCTACGACATTGGAACCACTGTGGAGTGGCTTAAAAGCTCTTTGGACATGGCTCTGGAAGATCCGCAAGTTGGCCACGAACTGAGAGAATATTTAAAAAAAATAATCCAATAAATTATTAGGGAGGCTAAATAATGGCCTCGCTATTTTTTACTAATTTTAAATATCTCGTATTTAGTTCCATAAGAATACTAAATTCTTATATCTTTTGATGCCATTGCCAGGCAGTGCGAACTATTTCATCCAGATCATCAAAACGGGGCTTCCAGTTGAGAATTTCACGGGCCTTAGTAGAACTGCCCACCAAAACCGGAGGATCTCCTGCTCGCCTATCTACTTCAACTGCTTTAATGTTCTTTTTAGTTATTCTACGGGCAGTTTCAATTACTTCCCTTACAGAAAATCCGTTATCATTTCCTAAATTGAAAACTTCACTTTTACCTCCATTTTCCAGATAATCTAATGCCTTCAAGTGTGCATCAGCCAGGTCCGTGACATGGATATAGTCCCGTATGCAGGTCCCGTCGGGAGTGGAGTAGTCCGTGCCAAATATTTTAACATCTTCTCTCCTGCCCTGGGCGGCATCTAAAATTAGTGGTATCAAGTGGGTCTCTGGCTGGTGATTTTCTCCTAATTCCCCACCCGGGTCTGCACCAGCAGCATTAAAGTAGCGGAGGGAAGCATAACGCAGATCATAGGCCGCACTGTAATCTTTTAATACTTCTTCCACCATTAACTTTCCCCGGCCGTAGGGATTTATAGGGTTCTGGGGATGGTCTTCCGTTATGGGAATCTCCACTGGGTTGCCATAGGTGGCGCAAGATGATGAAAAGACCATCTTTTTGACTTCAAACTCAAGCATAACCGCTAAAAGGTTTAAGGTGTTCTTCAAGTTGTTTAGGTAATATTTCTGGGGGTTTTCTACAGATTCCCCCACGTAAGTAAAGGCTGCAAAGTGCATTACTGCTTCTAGGGGATATTTTTTGAATATTCGTTTTATTTCGTCGATATCTGAAAGATCAACACGTTCCAGGGTTCCCCATTTAACGAAATCACCGTGTCCATAGCTCAGGTTATCCAGTACCACAGTTTTGTATCCCTTTTTATGCAATTGTTTATTGACGTGGGAGCCAATGTAACCTGCTCCACCAGTAACCAGTATCATCTCGATCCTCCTTTAGGTTAGTATGATCTGGAATTGTTTATAATATTGCTGTAGAGAAGTAGAAAAAAGGGATGGAAAAGTTAAAAAAAGGTATTGCTAAAAACTTTAGTTTGTAGGCGATTTTTAACCAAATTCACTTTGAAAAGCTTTATTTTAGCTTTTAAATGTAATATTGTTTGTTTGTATTGTTTACAAAGGTCATTTTTAGTAACATCGAATTTTAAAGTGTAGAATAGGACACGGTATTCTATTAAAGATGACTATTTTTATGAATTGAAGTTTTAATTAAGTTTTTTTGGATAAAATACGAAATATAAGACGTTCTATTGAAAATTTACATTTAATCCCTTATTTAAGGTCTTTAAATCTAAAAAAAGAACGTTATGGTGTCTTTTTTGGCGGTCTAAAATAAAAAGTTTTATAAGAGTGGGATTGAAGATCAAAGAATTACCCACAATGTTTTGTTGTTAAAATAAACTAACAAGACTTGGAGGCGGTACTATAAAGCGAAATTCGATATATGCAATAATGCTAGTATTGGGTATGGTTTTGCTTGTTCTACCCGTTGGGGCAGTTGAAAATCAGAACTCGCCTCAGGAAACAACAAAAATAGATACCAGCCAAAAACAGGTGGAAGTGAACGCCGCTGCAAAAACAGTGAAAAAACGGACCTACAAGTCCACGAGTACCAAATACAAAAACGTGCGTGCACAGAAAATAAAAACCTACCAAAGAAGCTACGCATACAAGCGATATACTAAAGGTTATAGTCGTTTAAGATACGCCTATAAACTGGTGAAAGTTGGGAAAAGATGGAAAAGAGTTCGGTACGTGGTAAGGACCACTCCTGCCAAACCAGTAGCTGCCGCTAAAACCACCACTTCCTCTTCATATAGAGTGACACAAGGTAACCCGGTCATAACTGCCGAATATGTTGAGGCAGACGCAAGGTGTTCCTGTAGTCTATACACTGATTACAATATCTATCACGGCAAATACGTAAATTATTGTCCTCACTGTAAAAAAAGTGGTATTTTGAGTTACACTAATTTACAGGGATGTCCCGAGGGAATGTTCTACTGTGACATGAGCAAAAAAGGCTGTGACGCCGACTACTGCATTGTTCATGGTAAAGAACACGTCAATAACAATCCAAAATACCTAACACCAGCTTAGTCTGTTCAACGCAGGACAGGCTTAAATCTCTTTTTTTTTATTTTAAATGAAAACATCAAGTATAATTAGGGCTGTCTATAACAATTTAAATGGATAACATGCATTTGAAGATATTACTGGTTACAATTTCAATATTCCTAGTCTTAGTGACTGGTTGTGTACAGGAAGACACCAATCAATCCTATCCTGACCTTTCTTATGATAACATCACCTCAAACTCCCTGAATAATAGTACAAAAACTTCAAATCTGCCAGTATCTTCTCAGGGCGAGATTTCGGGTAACTGCTACCACGTAGTGGATGGAGATACCATAGACGTGGAGGGAGTAGGGCGGGTTCGCTTGGTAGGAGTAAACACCCCCGAACGGGGCGAAACTGGATATAGTGAGGCAAAAGAATTCGTTAAAAGTAGGTGTTTATATAAAACTGTATCTTTAGATATTGATGATGAAAAACAGCACGATAAGTACGGTAGAACACTCGCCGTGGTCTACGTGGGTGATCTGAACCTCAACCAGGAGTTACTTAAAAAAGGGTATGCCGAAGTAATGTTCATTCCCCCGTCAGAGTTCAACCCTTATTCCTGGAAGTAGATGAACCTATGAAAGCGAATAATATGATCCGTCAATTCTCAGGACCCGAGAGAGAAGGCCTTTATTTTCCAGGGAATTAAGAAGGTTATACAATTGGAGGTTGCTTAGTTTTAAATCTCCGTATAAGAGGTGTCCTTCCAGTATATGGCGTGATACAACTCCTGATTTATTAACTAAAGATTTAATAAGTTTTAAAGATTCTTTTTCTGTTTCTGAGAGCTCTAGGTCTGTTTGAACTTCTGTTGATTTGTTTTTCTCATTTTTCGTTACCGGGACATCATCGTTGATATTAACGGTGATTTCTTCCACCTGGTCTTCTGGAGATACATCTTCTGAGGACGTACTATTTTCTAGTTTAACTTTCCCATCCAAATGCGAAATAGATCCCTTAAACTTCAGTTTGTCCAGTATCTGGTTCAATTCATCATCTTCCAGGTCCAAATCCAGTTTAAGGATGCTTAAAGGCACACCTTCCTTATATTCTGCCTGGAAGTAGTTCAAAGCGTTCAGGACCAGTACCTCTTGGTGGGGGGTGGGCATGGTTATAGGTTGTTAGCAATCCTATAAAATCTCAATGTTTAAAAATAATAAGTAATAACAGACACTATTTTCGCAATATTTAATATTAGAAAGGTTAAGATATAATTTATAAATTAAATGCTTTTTAAATGTTAATTACATTTTTATCCGATTTTGGGGGGCTTATAATAAAAAATATAGAAAATTTAGTTAAAAAATTGGAAAAAAATCTT
>JAUYBK010000092.1 GCA_030693105.1 Methanobacteriaceae archaeon
GGTATAAAAAAACCTTTTTATGTTAACGAGGTGAATTACATTGACAGATTCATTAAAAGATTGGAGAAGAACCCATTACTCTCGAGAAGTAAAACCAGAAATGAACAGCCCAAAGGTAACTCTTATGGGTTGGATACACGAAATCAGGGACCTGGGCGGAATCATATTCCTCCTGTTAAGGGACCGGGACGGCATCACCCAAATAACCGCCCCCAGCAAAAAGGTATCCGCCAAACTTTTTGAAGAAATTCGAAGTCTTAGGAAAGAATCAGTAGTAGCAGTGGAGGGCACGGTACAGGAATCCCCCCAGGCCCCCGGTGGAGTAGAGATAATACCCCAAAGGATCTTACTCCTTAACACGTCCCACCAGCCGCTACCACTGGATCCCACCGAGAAGGTCCGGGCTGAGATCGACACCCGGCTGGACTCCCGGTTTTTGGACCTTAGAAAGCACAGTGTTAACTCCATATTCAAAATAAAAAGTAGAATGCTCCATTCTGTCCGGGTTTTTTTGGAAAATCAGGAATTTATTGAAATTAACACCCCCAAACTGGTGGCCTCTGCCACCGAGGGAGGTACAGAACTATTTCCCATAACCTACTTTGAAAGAGAAGCTTTCCTGGGCCAGAGCCCCCAGCTTTACAAGCAGATGATGATGGCCACCAGTCTGGACAAAGTATACGAGATTGCCCCTATCTTCCGGGCGGAAGAACACGACACTCTGCGTCACTTGAACGAAGCCATCTCCATTGACGTGGAAGTGGCCTTCGCTGACCAGAAAGATGTCATGACCCTTCTGGAGAACCTGGTGGCCAACGCCATTAAAGATGTTAAAGAGCACTGCCGCGAGGAACTAGATACCCTCGGAATGGACCTGGACGTGCCGGAAACTCCGTTCCCACGGGTGGACTATGCCGAAGTGGTGGACCTGGTGAATTCCAAGGGAGTTAACCTCCATTACGGAGATGACTTATCCCGTGCGGCTGAAAAGGCTCTGGGAGAGATCATGGACAGTTATTACTTCATCACCAACTGGCCATCGGAAATAAAACCATTTTACGTCATGCCCAACCGTAAAAACCCCAAAATCAGCCACGCATTTGACTTGATGTACCGGGACCTGGAGATATCCTCCGGTGCCATGCGGGTGCACCTCCACGACCTTTTAGTGGAACGTATTAAGGGTAAAGGCTTAAACCCCGACTCTTTCAACCGTTACCTGGCTGCCTTCCAGTATGGTATGCCACCCCACGCCGGTTGGGGGTTGGGTGCAGAAAGATTCACCATGTGCCTAACTGGTGCTAAAAACGTTCGGGAAACGGTTTTATTCCCTCGGGACCGCCGAAGATTAACACCTTAAGCTTAATTTCTTTTTTTATTTTTAGTAATAAAGGATTTGTCTCATGAAAATTTACGACATTGCCGTGGTGGGGGCGGGTGCAGCGGGCCTAATGGCTGCCATCCAGGCCAGTGCTTCTGGTAAAAGTGTGATTCTCCTGGAGAAAAACTCCGACATTGGACGTAAAATTCTAATTACCGGTAACGGGCGCTGCAATCTGACTAACAATGCTCCTTTAGATGTTTTTTTGAGAAAATTTGGTAAGCACGGTTCTTTTTTCCGTACCGCATTTACCGCTTTTTCCAACCACGACTTGATGCAATTTTTTAAAACCCAAGGTCTGAATCTGAAGGTGGAAAGTAACCACAGAGTTTTCCCGGTTACCGACCGTTCCCAGTCAGTGCTGGATGTTTTAAAAAATCGAATAAAAGAAAATAGGGTTAAAATCATCTATAACTGCCGCGTGATGGAATTAAAGAAATTTGATAAGTATTTCGAACTTCATAACCAAATTCCAGGGGATGGACCGGGGCACCATCATCAAAGTAAGGATATTATCCACGCGGAGGCTATCAAGGCCTCCCGGGTTATTCTATCCACGGGAGGTGCATCTTATCCAAAAACCGGTTCAACCGGAGATGGTTATCACATAACCGAATACCTAAACCACACCATCACCCCCCTCAAACCCGGTTTAGTCCCCTTAAAAGTTCAGGAGGAATGGCCTCGGTCCTTGAAGGGAGTGGTACTCACCGATGTGACTATGACCTTTAAATATGGTACTAAAAGGAAGATTAAAAAAAAGGGAGATCTGTTATTTACGCACTTTGGAATTTCTGGCCCCGCCCTGCTGGACTTGAGCCGGGAGCTGGTGGATATCATCCATGAAGAAGGTGAAGTTAAGTTGTCCATTGACTTAATGCCTCACCTATCACTGGATGATTTGGAAGAATTGTTACTTTCTGAGTTTAAAGAGTACCATAAAAAAGATATTCAAAACTATCTGCGCTTCCAATTACCCACCAGCTTCGTCAAACCATTATTAAATCTTTTAGATATTGATCCCCATAAAAAACTTAACCAGATCAGTAAAAAAGAACGTTTTAAACTTTTAGAAAATATCAAAACGCTTTCTTTAACCATTAATGGACATCTACCCCTATCTAAGGCCATGATAACTTGTGGAGGAGTTTCTAAAAAGGAAATCGACCCCCAGACCATGGAATCCCGAGTGTTAAAGGGACTCTATATTACCGGGGAAATTATAGAAGGTTGCGCACCCAGCGGGGGTTACAATCTGCAGCAGGCCTTTTCAACTGGTTTCCTGGCAGGGGAAAGTGCTAGTAAGTCCTTATACTGATATTTTTTTAAACGTAATTAGAAGTGGGTGTTTTTAAAGTAATTTAAAAAAAGGGTAAAAAAGTTAGGTAGAAAAGTTAGCTACCCTCTTAATAGTTATCTGCCAGATTTAGTATTCTTTTTGGCTTTAACGTACTTTTCAATGGCCCGGGTTCCAAAGTAGAATCCGATAATAATGGCCAAAAGAGCAGTGAAGGTTAAGACCAAACTAGTTATTGACTGTCCTGGCAAGTATTTAGCTCCCCCAAATACCATCAGGGGTATCATGGCAAAGTATACTGTTATAAATGCTACAGTCAATGCTTTTCTTACTTCGCCAGTGTTTAGTGGTGCAGTTCCGGACATGTAGTTGACCACCACTACCATACCAAAGAAGGTTACCAGTCCCAGGGATATGAAGAGCCAGTAGATGGGAATGCCCAGTGCAAAGATCAAAAGTGGTATAATGATCAGATCCATTAATATCAGGAGTATGATCATTTTAAGGGCGTTTTTCCATTTCTTCTCATTGGATAATCGTATCTTTCTAAGGAGATTATCGCGTTCCTTGGTAAGCTTTATTTTATCCTTGTCCAACCATTCAACCTGTCTTTCCAGGTCGTTTTTTAAGGTTTCAATCTTGTTAAGCTTCTCCAAGTCAAGCTCCTGGATTTGATGTTCCAGATCCATCTTTTGACGTTGAAGCTCATTCACCTGTCTTTCCAGTTGTTCCCTTTCCTTTTCCATCATTCGTAAGCCCCCTGGAAAT
>JAUYBK010000095.1 GCA_030693105.1 Methanobacteriaceae archaeon
TTCTTCTAAATTAGAAATTTTTAAACTAATCTCATCAATATCTTTTTTAAGTTGTGATATTATTTCTTTTAGGAATTGTGCTCTATTTTTAGCTAACGTTTTTCTAAATAAAAAGACATCATCTAATTGAGTTCTGATAACATCCCCAAAAATCATTTTGATTTCATTATATGTATGGACTATTTTATCAGGGTCAATTTCATCTTCTACCTCATAACTTTGTTGATATTCTTCTAATTTCCTTTTCAATACTCTTCTTTTATTCACAAATGTAGATTTTTCAACTATTATATCATTAATTTTCTCTTCAATTTCCTTATTTGATTCTGTAAAGTCAAAATTATCTAAAGCATTTTGAATCTCTCTTATTTTGGCATCAATGTGCAAAATCTCAAAAGTTGTTTTTTCGATATTATCGATTCCAGTATCTTCTTTAAGATTCTTCACTAATCTTCTTTTTACCTCATGTAATTGTTTTGATTCTTTACTCTTAATATCAAAAGTTAAAACATATTTATTAGATACACCTAACAAATATAAATTATAATAATCTATTACATGTTTTGTTTTATGGTGAGTAAAAAAGTTTAAAGGATCTTTTCGATCATTGTGATTTAAATCATCTTTTATGAAAAAATTTATCAAATCTCTAAACCACGTTTTTTTAAGTGATTCTTCCTGGCAACTTTCTTTACCAAAAAATATATCGCCCAATATTGTTTTTAGGTCTTCTTCGTTGTAGGTTTTTAAGGAAGAACTATCCATTCCAAACATAGGATTTCTAGGATCATCAAATTTTCTATTGATACAGTAAGACTTTCCTTCAGCTTCAAACTCAAGAGTAACCGAATGATGTTTTAGAAAATCATAATCTTGAACATCAAAATAACTATCTTTTGAAGTATCTGAAATTAGAGCAAAATCAATTAGTCTTACCAATGTAGATTTTCCAATACCGTTTAATCCTCTATGTTCTCTTTTTGACCTGTCAATGACACCCTGAATTATATTAATCCCCATTTGAAATTTGATTTCATCGAAAAGATTAGTATTGGAATAAATTTTTTTGAGTATAACCATGTTTTACCTTTATTATGTTGTTGTTTTCTTCGACTATGTCAAGGATATACAGAAATGTTATTGTGTCAAAAAATAATTGATGGGTTCTTCTGTTATCTTTTAAAAAAAAGTTTTTAATAAGAGTATCAACAGTCATATCATCTTTGCTTTTTATGAGTATTTTGATTATATCTGCTCCAACAACCATAATGTTTAAAGATAAATCTGCCTCTGGTTGCGGTATGATCATCGTTCCTCACTGGTTTTCTTTCCTATTTTGCACGTCTCAAAAAAGTAAATTAGTACTACACGAACAGCATATTTATATCTATCATCATTTTTATTTCTCTCTGCAAACAATTCATTTAAATTATTAAGCCTTGTTTTAAAGTCTCCAACTAATTTTGAGTATTCAGTGGTAACTTTGTTCTTAAGTATCTTGATATCCTCATCCTCATAACATTTCAATACACTTTCAAATTTAGATATGTCAGGTATCATGTCTTTGTATTCATTCAATGCCCCTTGGATATCTTCTTCACTATAGTTTAATTTTACTTTATCTTCTATGTACGGTGGTTGTAAATGCTCATCGATAGAATATAGCGATGTATTATCTTTTAATAAATCATCAATAATTTTTTTTAATACGTCATTAATAATATATTCTTCATCAATTCGTAAATAGTCTCTCGCTATTTCTCGTATTATTGGAAAACGAAGACTATTTATCAGTTCTAGTATGTGATTTATGTCACATTTTTTTATCCCCCTATCTAATTCGTCTATAGATAGTAACATACCTGCTGTAAATTGTCCATTAAAAACAATACACCATTTTGGATATTTCGACATCCAGTTTTCTTTATATTTTTCGTAATCTTCCTCAATTTTTTTTTTAAATCTGTCTGGTTTATTAGGAGCATATGCTTGGATTATGGTTGTGTTATAGAGTATTCCATCACCTCCCTTATCTTTTTTCGGTCTAATTGGAGTAAAGTTTATCCCATACTTTTTAATCAAAAGTTCATTCATAAAATCTTGAAAATTATTTTCCTTTAAACCATCAATTGCCATTTTTATCTGATGTTCGAAAATATGATCCATTTAAGAAACCTTCTTTTTACTCGTTGGAATTTCTATTCTAATCTCACCCGACATCAGCTTCGGGAGGAGCACATCGCGGATTGCAGAAAGAATACTTATTTCATAATTGTTTTTTTCTCGCAATGATTCCAATGATTCTGAAAATATTCCAAATGCTTTCCTACAGGTTTTGGGAGGTATTGCAATTTTAATAGACTTAACCTGAGTCAAATTAATTCGTGATCTGGTAGTTCCGGTCGCCAAACCCTCAGCACGTTGGCGGAAAGACTTGCTATTAATAAGATACAACAGATATCCACCGGGCGTGTCAGGACTAGGTCTTACTCGGATACAATCGGCCATAATTATGAATTCTTTCGAGATATTATGTGGAACACGAGCTGCACGAGTAATCGGTTCAGGCATTTTAGTCATTACAATATCCCCTGGAAATGCAACAGAACGTTGAA
>JAUYBK010000097.1 GCA_030693105.1 Methanobacteriaceae archaeon
CCGGCGACGGCGGTTCGACTCCGCTCGGGACTATTTCTTTCAGAGGGAAATTCCATGGAAACCATAATGGTAGTAGGTGTTAACACCCGGGCCGTGGCTTGTTCTCTTAAAAAATCAGGATACGCTGTTTATTCTGTTGATTATTTTGGTACCATTGATTTAAAAGAGTGCACTGATTTTTCACATTCTATTCTCCAACAAAAGCCAGGATCATCTTGTGGCTACTTTCTGGAAGATTTTAATCATGATGAGCTTGATAAAAATGCTTTATCTCGGTTGGATGATGTGGATCGGGTAATCTGTCTATCTGGATCATCACCCTCCAACTTCCCTCCCCAGAAAATATATGGAAACACGTCTGAATTTGAGGATAAGCTCCTGATCTACCGAGGGTTAAAGGACGACTTCCAGCTTCCTCTCACTTATATTCCTGGAAGCCTAGAAGAAGCTAAGGAATTGATGGCTAACTATCCAGATAAAGAGTTCATCCTGAAGCCAAAGAGGGGTGCCGGAGGTTATGGTGTACAGATGTGGAATGATCCGAAGCACGGAGTAGATGGATGGATACTGCAGGAATACATCCCTGGTGAAAACATCAGTGCTTCGGTCCTCAGTACGAAAGATGAAGCTCAGACCATCATTACCAGCAGCCAAATAGTCGGGGATAAGGGACTGGGGCAAAAAGAGCCCTTCGGGTACTGTGGAAACATAACACCCTACACTGGACTGGCACCGATTGGAAAAATAGCAGAAGATGTTATAACTAAATTGGGGTTGGTGGGATCCAATGGGGTGGATTTCATCCACTGCGACGGAGAAATATACTTGCTGGAGGTTAACCCCCGTATACAGGGCACTTTCGAATGTGTCGAAGCCTCCTTGGGGATAAACCTGGCAGAAGCACATATCCAGGCCTGTCAGGGACACCTAATAAACACCCCCCCTCCAAAAAATTTTGCAGTTAAGATGGTCATTCATGCTAAACTTCGTTCTAAAGTTGGTAATATAAAAATAGATGGGGTTCACGATCTCCCTGCTGATGGTGTTATTATTGAAGCAGGGGAACCCACGGCCACTGTTTTAACTACTGACAAAAAAGTCGAAAATGCTCTCCAAAAGGCCCAATTAGTGGCGGATAGGGTTTATGAGAATTTAGCACCAATTTTTAGAAATAATTTTTAAATTATCTTCAACACCCTTAAAATGAACACGAGGGTCCCCAAAACTATTATAACAGTGGTTAATATTCTTAAGCTAATGAAGACCAGGTAAACTTTGGCCCGGCGGTCGTCGTCTTTTAAATATTCTTTAATAGGGTCTTTGTACATTTTTTTTCTACCTCACAAGGAACATGTACTGGGTAACGGTAGGCAGCTTTTGTCGAATAAGCTTCATATCATACCGGTAAATGAATATCTCGTCCCGGGGACATTCTTCCATTTCCAGAACCCGGCATAATATTTTGGTCTCCAGTCTGCCGGCAATTCGGGCGCCGGAGGCCATGGTATCCATTTCAATGTAAATGGGCAACTTCAGAACGTCCTGTTCAGCGTTACTTAACAGGGAAGCCACCAGTTTTAGTTCTGACTTTTTAAAGCGGTGTCTGGAACCATCAAACCCTACAACGTGGGGCCTATCTTCTTTTAAAAGGTTGCTTAAGCTTTTTCGTTGTCGCGGGATGTGTCTGTTAAGACTCCCGATTTGTTTTTTTAACAATCGATGGGATCGATTGATGTCCTGCTTCATAATAACCATTTATTTAACGTGAACTATAATATATTTTTAATGAAAGGATCGTGGCTAGATGGACATCGACATTGAACAGTGCCGTGAAAACGACAAGATAAAAGAGATTATTTCAAGCAGTGAACTGCCCATTAAACATATTAAACTGCTTTTAAGGTTATCTGATGCCATATATATCAACGCCATCAATTACAACGTTTCGGTGAAGGATAAACAGGTTACCATACTATTAATTTCCTCCAAACCCGAAAATCAGACCGGAGTATTCAACACTATCTCCCTCACCAATGTTCTATATCGGTTGAAGGAAATCCAAAAAGAAAATGATGACTTTAAAACAATATGCAAAGTGGAAGACGGCATGTTAAAAGTTAGTATAAATATATAGTCCTGAACTTTTTTTTAGATAGATAGTAAACATTAAACTAAGGAAGAATCGAAAGATGAGGGTTAAAGATTACTATCAACAAATACTGGAACTGGCTGATCTGGAAATTGAAGCTACCTCGATTGCTGATTCTCGTCGTATTCTTAGGGAAATTGAAGAAAGAGAGGAAATACTCCGTGATATTCATCTCAGTATAAAAAGGGATATCCGCTATTTAGAAGCAGATTTTATGAAACGTAAGCGGGAGCTCCACCTTACATACCTCGAAAAAAAAGATTCCAGTGTAAGAAGATTCATTGGCAGGGGTAATTCCAGAGTCAAGGCCATGAAAAAACTTGAAGACGAAAAAGAAGAAACTTTGGGATCTTACCACGAATTAAAATCCATGTCTGAAGAATTATTAATAGAGATGGAAAAGGCTAAAAAGCCACTGCAGGACTTCGTTTTAAATAGGTTGGGGCTTTAAATATTTATTTTATTTAAAAAAAGGGTTAATTAAGTGTTGGAAAAAAAGTAAAACCTTATTTTAAAGGTGTGTTAGTTGCATAGGCAGTAGTATAACCACGCCTATGAGTTCATTTTTTTTAACGGTACCGTCCTGGGCTGCAGCAAAGGCAGCGTGGTCCGCGTGTCGGGTCATGGATATGGGTAGGGGAGTTTCCTCACCGACAGCAATGGTGTGCCCAACCCTATTGGTTGCATAGGCGCACATGTTGCAGATGTGATTGGCTGGTAGTTCTACCTTTTTGATTTTGATGGGTTTGATGTCTCCTGCCTTAAATTTCACTTTCTCGTCAGCTATTACTACCCTGAGGTTCCCGGAAATTGTACCAATTTTGAAGTCCACCATGCTGTCCTCATACTCAGCTAGGGCTCTTTTAATTTCTTTACCTAATCGGCTTTTAATACGGACAATCATTCCTCCATCTCCATGGTCTTCTTGATCATTTTGAGTCGGACGAAGTTCTCCCGCTCCATTTCCTCCAGACGCATTTCAATGTACTTTACGCTGTTTTGTAGTCGGGGGATGATAATATGTTCTAGAGAGTTAACCCGTCTTTTAGTGGATTCTATTTCCTTGGCCAGGAACATGATGGTTTTTTCAATCTCGCCTAGCTCAATTATTTGGGCTATTGATTCCTCAAACTTTCGGGCGGCATCATCCAGTTTTACCGAGGTGTCTAAGAGTCCGTAACCACGCTCCACCAGGTTGCGTTGGGTGGTCTTGGATTCTATGACCGGAACCACCACTCCCATAATACTGCGAGAGTCAATATCCACACTAACCGATTCCGTAACCGCCATAGCTGCCTTTTTAACAGCCAAATCGCCCAAAGCAATCTGTGCTTCTGTTAAGTCGCTGTAAGCCTCTTGTAGCACTTCTTCCACCTTTTCACGCGAACCTTTCACCCTTTCCAAGATATTGAAAAACTCCATAATCAGGGCGTTCCTTTTCTCTTTGAGGAGACTGTGACCCTTTACTGCGAGTTTTTCACGGTCCTTGAGTTTAAGAAGTTCCATTCGTGTGGGGTTTATACCCTCTATCATTTCTTGTGCCATTTTATCCCTCGCATCCTAAAAATTTTAGGAGGATTATTCCTGGTAAGTGGGGTGGTACTTGGGTATGTGCTCGGCTCGAACCCGTTTGAGTTCGGCTTCTGGTAGTAAGCTTAGAAGTTCCCAGCCCAAGTTGAGGGTTTCCACAATGGAACGGTCCTCGTCCCGGCTCTGGGTGATGAAATGTTTCTCAAACTCTTCAGCGAACTTCAGGAAGCGCTGATCCCTTTCAGTCAGGGCTTCTTCCCCTACCACAGCCATCAGGTCCCTGAGGTCCCTACCTTCTGCATAGGCGGAGTACAACTGGTCTGAAACACCACTGTGGTCTTCACGGGTACGCTCATCGCCAATACCTCCACTCATGAGTCGAGATAGGGATGGTAGAACGTCCACAGGGGGGTAAATACCCTTACGATGCAGTTCTCTGGAAAGCACAATCTGTCCCTCGGTAATGTAACCGGTAAGGTCGGGTATGGGGTGTGTGATATCGTCCTGAGGCATAACCAGAATAGGCATCTGAGTAATAGAACCTTCTTTACCCATGATCCGCCCGGCACGTTCATAGAGACTGGCTAGGTCAGTGTACATGTAACCAGGATATCCTCGTCGTCCAGGTACCTCTTCACGGGCAGCTGAAATTTCCCTTAGAGCCTCACAGTAGTTGGTAAGGTCAGTTAGGATAACCAGCACGTGCATGTTGTGTTCAAAGGCCAGGTATTCCGCGGTGGTTAGTGCCATCCGGGGAGTGATGATCCTCTCAATAGCAGGGTCGTCAGCCAGGTTCATGAATACCGTCACCCTTTCCAGGGCTCCGGTTCGTTCGAAGTCCCGCATGAAGTAGTTTGCCTCTTCGTGGGTAATACCCATGGCTGTGAATATAACTGAAAACTCAGTTTCTTCGGCTAATACCTTGGCTTGCCTGGCAATCTGGGCGGCCAGTTCGTTGTGTGGCAGACCGGACCCCGAGAAAATAGGGAGCTTCTGTCCCCGTACCAGGGTATTCATTCCGTCGATGGTTGATATACCGGTTTCGATAAATTCAGCAGGAAACTCCCTTGCGGTAGGGTTCATGGGGCTACCATTAATATCCAGTTCCTTTTCCGGGATGATTTCGGGTCCGCCGTCAATAGGTTTACCAGTACCGTTGAAAACACGTCCCATCATGTCCAGTGACACGCCGATACGTGCGGTTTCACCGGTGAACCGGACCTTGGTGGTGGATGTGTTAAGGTCGCTGGTACCTTCGAAAACCTGCACCACAGCCAGGCCTTCCCTAACTTCCAGAACCTGCCCCCTTTTTTTTTCACCGGTAGGAGTTTCGATGTCCACCATCTCACTGTAGGCCACG
>JAUYBK010000100.1 GCA_030693105.1 Methanobacteriaceae archaeon
GGTGGCCGGATATCAGGGTGGAGTTAATAGACCTGGAAGCTGAAAAACAGGGTGATAGGGGGGTGGAAGTTATTGGGGAGTTAAGACGTTTCAAATCGTCAAAGGGAATGCCCCTAAACACCCCCCTCAAATCAGTTATTATCTACAGCAGCCAGGAAGAACTCAAAAACCAAGTAGGGCTGTTGAAAGCAGATATTGAAGGTACCCTACGCATCAAAAACTTTAAGATAGAGGGGGGCCGTCCGGAAATCCAGGAAGTGGTAGTGGAAGTTATTCCCCACATGGACAAGGTGGGGCCCTACTTTAAAGGGGATGCACCTAAAATTGTAGCCTACCTATCCTCTCAGGATCCAACTGTCCTAGGGGAAATTCTGGAAAAAGAAGGACAGTTAGATGTTGAGGGACTAACTTTAACACCAGAATTCCTGCAACTGCGTAAGGAAGTAGTGGGAAAGACGGGTGAAAAGGTAGAAATCATTCAGATAGAGGAACTGGACTTGGTAGTGGAGATAGTACTTTAATACGGATATTTTAATCAATTTTCTAAAAATTTGGGGTGTTAATATGCAGTTCAAAATTGAGAAGACAGATAGGTTGGAAGGCACAGTGAAGGCACCGCCCTCTAAAAGTTACACCCATAGGGCCTTCTTTTTAGCAGCACTGGCCATTGGAGAATCTAAATTGGGTAATCCACTGTACTCAGAGGACACCTTGGCTTCACTCCTAGCTTGCCATGCCTTCGGCAGTGAATTTGACGTTTCTGATGATAGGTGTATCATGGAAGGCACTGGGGGAAATCTAAAAACACCTGTAGACGTTTTAGACCTTAAAAACTCTGGCACTACTTTAAGAATTGCCACTACTATGGCCAGTATAGCCCCCGAATGTACCGTGCTAACCGGGGATGATTCACTCCGCACCCGGCCCATGCAGCCCTTACTGGGTGCTTTGAAAAAATTAAAAGTAACTGCCTACTCCACCCGCAACAATGGAATGGCACCCCTGGTCATCAAAAACGGGTTCAAAGGAGGTTTTACCAACATTCAGGGAAACGTAAGCTCCCAGTACCTATCTTCCATCCTTATCTCTGCCCCCTACGCCGAAACCCCGGTGGAAGTAAAGGTCAATGGGGAGTTCATATCCCGGCCCTACGTGGAGATGACCCGGGACATCATGAAAAAATTCAAGGTTAAGGTTGTATCTGAAGATAACACCTTCCACGTGGACCATCAGAATTATAAGTCCCGTGACTATACTGTAGAAGGGGATTACTCCTCAGCATCGTATGTGGCTGCTGCAGCTGCTATTATGGATTCGGAAGTGACTATTGAAAACCTTTTTAAGAACTCCCAGCAGGGGGATAAGATCATCTTAGACATTGTGGAACAGATGGGTGCCCGGGTAAAAAGGAAAATAGATATGGTTACGGTGAGGGGTAGTGGTGATCTAGAGGGAATAGCAGTGAACCTGGAAGACTCTCCGGATCTGGTCCCTACGGTAGCTGTGTTGGGAGCATTAGCCCAGGGTGAAACCCGAATAACGGGAGCAGAACACGCCCGTTTCAAGGAAACCGACCGTTTGTCCACCACCGCCCAGGAATTAAAGAAAATGGGGGCCGATGTTATGGAAAAACCAGACGGCCTAATAATTAATGGAAATAAGGGGGCTATCCATGGGGCCACAGTTGAAAGTCACGGTGATCACCGCCTGGCTATGGCACTATCCCTGGTTGGACTTAAAACGGGAGGGGTGCTAATAAAAAATGCCCAAGTCCACAACATATCCTTCCCCGGATTTGCGGGGGTCATGGAAAAATTAGGGTCGAAAATAGAAGTTTTTAAATAAGGGTTAGCCATGATTGATAACTAACTCATCTTAAATTAATAATTTCTTGGTGCGGGAATCATGAAACGTGAGAAGGAAACTAAAATAGTTATCCTGGGTTCTTACAACTCAGGTAAGACCACCACCCTGGAAAACCTCTGCGAGAAAAAAACCAAAATTGAGTACAACGGCACCACCATAGCCCTGGACTATGGTAACACCCGCGTTGATGGCGAGAAGATTCACTTATTCGCCTCTCCTGGTCAGGAACGCTTTCGCTTCATGAGGGAAATATTATCCAAGGGGTTAGACGGGGCTATAGTAGTGGTGGATAATAGTAAGGGAGTTTCTGCTCTGGATATAGAAATAATGGAAACTCTCAGTGGTGGTAAAGTTCCCTATGTTGTCTTTGCTAATAAACAGGATCTAAACCCGGAACAACTAAAATTAGACGGATTTGATCCCCTGATTATTCCTACCATAGCACAGGATGGACAGGGAGTTACTGAAGGACTTAAAACATTACTGGGAATGGTTAAAGAGGGGAGGTAACCATTATCCATTCTGATAAGGTCCTAAAGAAGATCATGGATGGCTTGCGCTCCCACTATGATCTGCGAGTTTTTGAAAATAAAGACCCCTACCGGGTGCTAATTCGCACCATACTTTCCCAGAGAACCCGGGACAACAACACGGACCGGGCGTCAGCCCAGCTATTTGCCGAGTATCCTAACATGGAGGACCTAGCCTCTGCCGATCCTGAGGACTTAGAACCGCTCATACGCCCGGCAGGGTTCTACCATGTTAAGGCTCTGCGCATAATTGAAGTTTCCCAGCTCTTACTGGACGAATTTGAGGGTATTGTACCGGACCAGATGGATCAACTGTTACTTTTACCAGGGGTAGGGCGTAAAACTGCCAACTGTGTATTGGTCTACGCTTTTGAAAAACCAGCCATACCCGTGGACGTCCATGTGCACCGCATCAGCAACCGCTTAGGTCTGGTGGACACTAAAACTCCAGAAGAAACGGAATTGGAACTTGAAAAAATAGTACCCCGTGCGTACTGGATTGAATTAAACGACCTTATGGTGCAGTTCGGCCAGAATATATGTCGTCCCCTACATCCCCTCCATGAGGCGTGTCCGGTGGCTGAATTCTGCCACTACTACCAGGAATTACCTCCCCTAGATCATAATTCCATCTAATCCCATTGGGAAAAATATATTGTTATTCAATTTTTACAAATATAATTAGGGGGGTATGTATGAAGAAAGTACCTATCACTGAATTAGAAACCCGTATGAAACGTTTCAAAACCCAGATGGACCTATCAAATCCGGATTGGGAGATTGCAGTTATCTTCAGCAAAATTAATCTCTATTACTTTACGGGCACCATGCAAGACGGGATGCTAATTATTCCTAACAACGACGATGCAACATTCTGGGTACGGCAAAGCTATGAAAGAGCCGGGGAAGAATCGTTATTTAAAATAATAAAACATATGAACAGCTTCCGTGATGCAGCAAAAAGTGAGGAAATATTTTCTAACACCGTATATCTAGAAACCGAAGTAGTCCCCCTGGCCTTATATCAACGATTCCAAAAATACTTTCCATTTAAGAAAGTTAAACCGGTTGATATCCACATTGCCAAAATTAGGGCCGTTAAAAGCCCCTATGAACTGTCTTTAATGAGGGAATCTGGCAAAATTCACCAGCACGTACTGGAAGAATTTGTACCACAGGTATTACGAGAAGGTATCAGCGAAGCAGATCTAGGGGCCAAACTGTATCGCGTCATGATAGAGGAAGGATACCATGGAGTAACTCGTTTTGGCATGTTTGATACTGAGATGTTGTTAGGACACATTGGTTTTGGTGAAAGTTCCATCTATCCCACTTATTTTAACGGGGCCAGTGGAAATAGGGGGTTATGCTCCGCAGCACCCCTCCTGGGAAGTCGTAATAGGAAACTAAAAAGTGGCGATTTGGTATATATTGATACTGGATGTGGAGTTGAAGGTTATAATACGGATAAGACCGTTACCTACATGTTCGGCCGTTCCCTACCCCCGTATGCTATAGATTATCATAATAAATGTGTGGAGATACAAAATGAAATTGCAGCTATGCTAAAACCGGGCACATTACCTTCCCAGATCTATACTACCATAATGAATAATCTCAATGAGGACTTCCAAAAGAACTTTATGGGCTTCGATAACCGTAGAGTAAAGTTTCTTGGCCACGGGATAGGTTTATTAATTGATGAAACACCGTTAATAGCAGAAGGATTCAACGAACCTTTACAGGAAGGAATGGTCTTTGCAGTGGAACCTAAACGTGGTATTCAAAATATAGGGATGGTTGGAATTGAAAATACATTTATAGTAACTGCTAAGGGTGGGGAATGCATTACTGGATATAGTAAAGGGTTAATATCGGTTTTTTAATTTCCTTTTAGAAGTTGTATTAAATAGTGATGGGGTTAAACCTAGTGGTGATTTTTATGAATCCTAAACATATTCCCGACGAATTCCTGGTGGAATACGGACCTATTTTACACCTCGGCGAGGGTTTCAACATTAAATTAAAGGAAGAAACATTATTCTACCGTCCTGGAACTTACCACATCCATGAGGAACAGATTAGACCTACCGATTCCCATTGGAAGGATTTCTGGAGGGAAGTAGAAGATCTGGGACTCTGGGACTGGGACCGCGAATACCAGTTGTGTTGCTGGGACGGTACCGGTTGGAAGGTAAAAATTTCCTATAATGAAAGGGAAATAGAGTCAATGGGACAAAACCATTACCCCGATACCTTTCTGGAATTTATGGAATCCCTGGAAGACTTGATCTCCCGGGAGCTTAAACTGGATATTTAAGGATAAATCTGAGATTCAGATCTTAGACTGCTTAATTAAGAAATTAGTAGTTGGTAATTTCCTTTTGAAAATTACCACCAAATATTCCTTTAGGTGAGTCCCGCCACTTTATGGGCAAACCCACTCAAGACTTTCTTGGATAAACCCTCTACAAACTTCAAAGAACCAGCACACTCGTGGCCTCCACCGTCAATACCAGCTTCTGGTATTTCCTCCGCCAGCTGTAATATGATGGTGTTGAGGTTAAAACCAAATTTCTCGTTAACGGCATCGGTAGCCCGAATAACCCCAAAGTCGGGTCCGTAGGCCAGGGTAAGAATGGGGTTGTCTTCGCCGTGTTTTTGCACCATCTGGTCGTGCACATAGCCACAGGTCTTACCCGGCGCCGGATAGGTGAACTTGTGGGCGTACTTCTCCACATCAAGGACACTGAAAATAACTCCGTTGGGCAAGTTCTGGGTCTTAAGGTTGGGCATGGCTGCTGCCAGTTGCCACTTGACCCGGCGCTGGGACTCCTGGTAAAGAGCATCCACCAGTTTTGTGTGTTTATCCCGGTTACCCAGTCCCAGGATGGTGTCAATGAGGCCCCGACCATTCATGAAACGCAGATAGAAAGCTTCAAAGTCAATGGTGGTGGCGATCTTCTCCAGATCATTTCGGTCATAACCTTTATCCGAGGCAATTTCAATGTATTTTTCAGCTTCGGCGGAACGGGCGTGGTCACCCACTGCAGCAATGCCTGGCAGGTGGTTTATACGTTCTTTAACCGCGGGGTTGATCATACCGGCCAGCTCCACGGCCAGGGCACCGGCTGTGATCTGACTGTCGCCTCCCACCAGGTAGGGGTTCACGTGGACGTCCACGTAGTCGTCCACTGCCACCCGGCCGTTTATCACTTCGCCCGGGTAGTGGTGGTCCACTACCACGATCTCCATATCGTAGACCTTGACCTTCATCAAAGCCAGGATATCCTCCTCCGTGGAACCATTATCCAGAAGGACAATCAGTGGTAATTTCTGCCCGTGTCGTTCCTGGTCTTCTAGAGCAAAGCTTAAATCCTTCACCACGTCTTCCAACTCGTAGAAAGGCGCTTTACTTGGCGAACGGCGGAAGTAATGCCATTCTGCATCGTTAGCAGGGTTAATTTCTTTTAAAAGAGGTATGACTGCTTTTTCTACCGCCACCCCGGCACATATCCCGTCCGCATCAGCGTGGTGCCTTACCAGTACACTACGCCCGTCTAAAACCGCACGGCGAATTGCCTGAGCTGCTTTTGCCAGTAGGGGTCTTAATTTTTCCAGGGTAGGGCTTTCCTGCAGCAGGTCAGTACTTTCTGGTTTTGCTCTTTTATCAAGTGCTTCGTCAATAAGTTTACGTACATCAATCGCATCCGAACCAGTTAACCGGTCAATGAACTCCGATTCGATCTGTATTTTGCCGCCATGGAGAGAAACTTCTCCCAGAACTTCTACCATGTGTCCCGTTAGTATATGAGGATAAACCCTTTCTCCAGGCTGATCAAAGGCTGCCGCCCAGGTAATACCAGTCTCATCCGAGATGGTGAAAATAGTAGGACCTGAGGTCTGCTGCACGTGGATAACCTCTCCCACCAGACGAACATTTTTCCCCTTGTCTGTACTACTTATTTTATTAATAGAAGTTCGGGGAAGGTCTTTTTTGAGCCTTACTAATTCGTAAGTGCCTTTAATAGAAGCCGGTTCCAGGTCCACCTCTCCTCGGTGAGGTTTAATCTCGGATACTTGGGCAAATATCTCATCCCCCACCTGGTAGGGGGCCATTTTCATGCGCATTAGTCCGTAAACCTTTTTGGTGAAAGTAACAAAGATTCCGTAGTCCACTACCTTGGTAACCTTTCCTTTGTAGATAGCCCCCAGTTCCAGGTCATTTATGTCACTGGCCGGATGGAGCAGGTAGACTTGCTGCTTGCTCTGACATTCTGGGCAGTAGTCACCCTTATCTATCTTTTTACCACACTTCTGGCAGAGATTCACCGTACCCTGACCCTGACAAGCCGGGCAGGTTTCGGTAACCTCCACTTCTCCTTTCCCTTTACAACTGGGACAGGGCACTTCTTCATCAACATCCAGCTGGTATCGTTCCCGGGTACCCTTGGGGAGTCCCTTAACGTGGTCCTGGAGGTCCACTTCGTCACTTATGCCAGTACCGTGACAGGGTTCACAAATCTGGTAGGATATAATCTGGTATCCTTTACCTTTACACTCAAAACAGGTCTTCTTCATTTTAAACCTCAAAATTAGTAGATTAATAAATTAAATCTGATAAATTTCTTCTATTTAAACTTGTTAACGTTTTGCTTCACCAGATCTGTTTTCTGGGTCTGAATAGTAATGGACTGCTGCATGTAATTGTTGGCCAGGTCCAAGTGCTGGTTGGCATTGGCAGTTTCGTTACCCTGCAGGTAGGGTATGGCCATCTTCATTTCACTGGAGGCATTAATTCGCAGGTCCAGCTCCTGAATGGTTAGCTGGAAGTAATCAATGAACACTGGTTCCTTGGTGTTTTTGGCGTATATCAAACCTTCTTGAGCAGACGAACGGCCCTGATCAAATTCAGATAAAGCACTGTTGGTCTGTTTAATGGCTGCCTCGTAGAGAAACTTGTTAACATTGTTAGCAGCCTGATTGTAGTAAGTGTCACCCTTTTTTAAGTGGTCGTTTATAGTGGAGGTGAGTTGATCCATTCGAGATATGTCCGAGTTAATACAGCCCGAAAAGAATATTACCATAGTTACCATTGCCAGGATGAGAGTCAAGTTGCGCATATTCACCAACCATTAGATTTCTAGTAAATAATCTCACCTTAATAGGTTATAAATGTTTAAAAATTTCAAGTGTTTACTCCACCTGAGATTACTAAAAAGGGAGATAAACAATAAAAAATATTTAAAAAGAGAAATGAAGGGATATTATTAAGATTTCCAGAGACCGTGGATGCTACAGTAGCTTCTTACACTTATCTGGTTCACAGTTTCCGGGTCCAGGAAAAACTCGGCTTGAGGTTCTTCTCCGGGGTTAAGACTCTGACGGTAAATTTTACCATCAGCCCGGATTTCAATCCAGTCAATACAGTGATTTTCCTCCATAGGATGAGGCATGTTTCCCACCATAACTTTAAAACCACTTTCGGTTTTTTCTAAGACTGGAACATGTTTTTCCTCACCACTACCTTCACTCCTATACTTTAAAAGTTCCATGGGAGCATTACAGCATACCAGCTTCCCGTCCCCACTTTTCAGGATTTCTATGACATTATCACATACCCGGCAGCGATACACATCATTTTTGGGTGTCACGTTATCATCCTTTTTTTAGTACTCTTCACAGAGGATGTAGAAGTATTCTTGGGGATGATCACAGGCCGGACACTTTTCTGGCGGTTGCTCACCAGATGCAGTGTAACCGCACTTAGGACAGATCCAGGTCACCGACTTGTCCTTGTTATGCATGGTTCCCTGTTCTACCTGCTCGAGCAGGGATAGATAACGGTCTTCGTGGTGTTTTTCCGCATGACCAATGGCGTTTAAACGTGTAGCAACATCGTCCAGCCCCTCTTTTTTAGCAGCCAATGCAAATTCAGGGTACATCTCAGTGGTTTCATAGTGCTCCCCCGCAATGGCGGCCTTGATGTTCTGGGCAGTACCAGCCAGAGTTAGTGGTGCTTCAGCTTCTACAAATATTGACTCCGGGGTTTCCCCCATCTTTTCTTTGAGTTCCTGAATCATTTTAAATAGCCATTTAGCGTGTTGTCGTTCTTGTTCAGCAGTTTCTATAAATATATCCGCTATTTGATGGTAACTTTCCTTTTGGGCTGCCTTGGCATACAGGGTGTAACGGTTCCTGGCCTGGCTTTCTCCAATAAATGCCTTAGTTAAGTTCTCCAATGTTTGCTTCATATCTAATCACCGATTAAACTATTAGCACTTCTTTTTATTAAACTTTGAGGCTGTTTTATGAATTGAATTTTGAATTTTTTTTAAATATCCTTTTTTTTATGTGTTTTGTTGATTTTCTTTATTGATTCTTTTTAGGTTGTGGGAAATGCTTATTGGGTTATTTTCGGT
>JAUYBK010000053.1 GCA_030693105.1 Methanobacteriaceae archaeon
CCTCCATTTTAATGGGATTAAAATATAATTTATTAATCTTGATGCACCTCTAGGAAATCCTCTATTTCGTAATTCAAATTGTGAGGCCTACAAAATTAATAAATTATATTTTAATCCCATTAAAATGGAGGCTACTGACAGAAAAATGGCTTTTATTGATGGCGGAAACCAGGAGATAATCCACGCTCCTAATTTCTCCCTGCAAGTCAACCGGATTTATTTCAACCTATTTAATGGTAAAGAACGTATACCGCCCCATTCAGATCTTCCAATTAAAATGGAATTTTTGTCTTTAACCACATCTCATTTTAATGAGGGCGAGGGGGATTTGGCTTATGAAACATCCATATTCCCTGTTTTAGATGAATTTAATGAATATTTACCTAAAGAGCAGGATTTAAGTTTCAGTTCTGGAACAAGAGCCAGTTTTTATGGTGCAACCAGATATGACATGGAAAGAGTGGCTTCAATAGCAAGAAGATTTGCAGAATGGTCAGTATCTAAGCACATAATCAAAAATGAACTGGATGAGAATGATTTACTGGTTAGAGATGGTTCTCTTCAGATTTCATTTGCAAATGAAGATAGATACTCTGAAGCAACATTTGATGCAGCTAAAAGCAAAGGTGCAATTTTTACAGGATTATCTAAGACTTCTCATTTACCTACCGACAGCACCTTTTCACTTCTGGGATCTATCCAACGTTTTGCTGAAGAATGTAACATGGATGAAAATGCCTGGTGTTATTGTCCATTGGGAAGATGTTCTTCTAAGGAGTACCGAGCTTTAATCACTGCAGTGAAACTTAATCCCAGTGCAAAACATGTTTTTAGATTTGAGATATTAAAAGAACAGGCCCTAAAACTTAAGAAAGAAGGAATAATTGAAGTTGTAAAAACCATAGCTGAGAATTCTTCAGATTTGTGTTTCCCGGGGTATCCATATGGTCTGATAGACGCAGATCTTCAAGCAAGAGTTCGTGAAGATGAAATGGGGATTTATGAAACCCGTATATTGTCCGAAATTTCTAAAAAACCAGGAATGCTTCAGAAGGTTCAGGCAGACATGAGGGCCGTTGATAGTCATGAAATTTTAAATTATCTGGCAGGTGAGTAAAATGGATGTGGTAGGACAAATTATAGGCGGTGGAGTGGCTCGAATTTTAATTAGGGAGAAGAGTGGGGTAAAACTGGAAATGGGTGACTTGTTGTTGGTAGATGAAACTGGTGATAATTCTCTGATCTTACAAGTAACGGATCTCCAATATCACAGTCAAGTTCCTCAGTCAATGAGGGAACTCATATCTGGAATGAAACTGGAAGGTCTAGGTGCTAGCTTGGACTTCATGGAGCCAGAGTTGCGTAATTATATTGTAGCACAGGCTAAAGCCATACTGCAAGTGAAAGATGGGCACTCCACCATTCCTAAATCTCTGCCGGATTTCTTTAATTCTGTAAGGCACGTTAAGGAAGATGATCTTAAATTTTTAACCAAACCGGATAATCCTCTTTATGTAGGGGATGTCAGGAGTGGTTCTAAAATACTTGACTCTAAGGTTTATGTGAATGCAAGGGACGCCATTTCTCATCACATCTTGATTCCTGCCACGACTGGTAGAGGTAAAAGTAATTTGGTCAAGGTAATGTTGTGGAGTCTTTTAGATCTAGGTGGTTTTGGAATTTTGGTTTTAGATCCACACGATGAATATTATGGTCGTAATGAGAAGTGTTTAAAAGACCACCCTCAAAGTGAAAATTTAGTCTATTATTCCTCTGAAGCTCCTCCTGGAGCTAATTCACTAATTATAAATTTGGAATCCATAAAACCCCACCACTTCAGTGGTATTGTATCTTTTAGTGAGGCCCAAAATGATGCAGTGAACCTGGCTTACCACAAATATGGAAAAAATTGGATTATAAAGATATTAGAAGGAGTTTCACTTCCAAATGTTAAAGAAACTACTTTATCAGTCCTTATAAGAAAATTTAACACGATATTGGGCATTTACATTGATGATAAAGGAAATTTTCAATCCAGAAACAGACTATTCAGTGATACAGCTGGTGAAAGCACTATCAAGGATATCATAAGATCGTTAGAGAATGGGAAAATAGTAGTCATAGATACATCCCGTCTTATGGGTTCAGTTGAACTATTAGTAGGTAGCATTATCACTGGAACCATATTCAACAAATACCAGAGATACAAAGCCGAAAATTTGTTAAGAGAAAAACCAGTGATTGGTATAGTAATTGAGGAAGCACCCCGCGTTCTTGGCGGGGATGTAATAGCAACCCAAGGGCACAACGTATACAGCACCATTGCCCGTGAGGGACGTAAATTCAATATTGGCCTTATTGGCATTACTCAACTGGTCAGTCTTATACCCAAAACTATCTTGGCCAATATGAATACTAAAATCATTCTTGGAAATGAAATGGCCCAAGAAAGGTCAGAAATCATGGCTAGTGCCTCTCAAGACTTATCTGACGATAACAGAAACATTGCTAGTCTAGATAAAGGTGAAGCTATCGTTAGTAGTATTTTCACTCGTTTTGCGGTTCCTATTAAAACTCCATTTTTCGATGAATTTATTGAAGATTATTCAAACGAAGAAAAGGAAGATAAAGGTAAAATGGCATTTATTTAGGTGATTTAATTGTATAAGTTTGCACATTTAGCTGATTGCCATATAGGGGCTCAGAAGTATCCTGAACTTAAAGAATTAGAAATGAATGCATTTAAAAAGTGCATGGACCGATGTATGGTAGAAAAGGTGGATTTCATAGTTATATCTGGTGATCTTTTCCACTCTAACCTCCCCAACATGGGTGCTGTTAAAGAAGCAGTAGAAAAGATGAAGGAAGTCCGAGATCAAGGCATTCCCATATATTTAAATTACGGAAGTCATGATTACAGTCCTAATGAGACTTCTATCATTGATTTATTAAACAGTGCAGGGTTAATCCAGAAGATCGTGGAGGGTGAAGTAAAAGATGAAAAGCTAAAGCTCAAATTTTTCCAGGACCCTGCTACCGGTGCCAAACTCTGTGGTATATCCGCACGAAAAATGGGTCTGGAAAGCAGTTACTATGATGCTTTAGATAGGGAGAGTCTTCAAAATGAGCCTGGCTTCAAGATTTTTGTTTTTCACAGTGCAATAACTGATTTCAAACCAGAATTTCTTGCAGAAATGGATTCGATACCTCTTTCACTATTTCCAAGGGGATTTAATTATTATGCGGGGGGTCATGTTCATCTGCATTCAGAACATCATCCTGAAGGATATGGATCCCTAACTTACCCCGGACCCCTTTTTGGATCATATTCTAAGGACATGGAAATCAGTGCCAGGGGTGAGGAAAGAGGATTCTATCTGGTTAACTTCCAGGATGAAGTGAAGGAAATTGAATTTATACCACTACCAGTCTGCAAGTACGAGTATATGTACCAAGATGCCTATGGTAAAAATGCAATTCAGGTCCAAAACGATCTTATGGACCGGTTTGAAAAAATTGATGTAGAAAAAAAAGTGGTGCTATTGAAGATACGTGGAGAGTTATCCGGTGGAAAAACATCTAACATAGACTCTCGCACGATAAAAGACATTTTAACACGTAAAGGTGCCCTTTATGTTGGTATTAATCGTCATGGGCTGACTTCTAGGGAACAAGTTAAGGTGAAAATTACCGAAAGTGATATTCCTTCCATTGAAAAACGCCTTTTTACAGATAGGGTTGGAGATTTAAATATTTCTGAAGCTAAACTCCAGAAGAATAATGGAATTAAATTGGCAGTTGAACTTCTAAGGACATTGAGAGAAGAGCAGAAACTTAATGAAAAGAAAAAAGACTACGAAGAACGCATGAAGAACGTTGCTATTCACACTTTACATCTGGAGGAGGTGTTTTATGAAAATTAATTCATTACACCTTAAAAATATTCGCAGTTATAAAGATGCCAAAATAAACTTCAATGAAGGAATAACCCTATTTGAGGGCGACATTGGTTCTGGGAAATCTACTATACTTATGGCCATAGAATTTGCTCTTTTTGGGCTTGGATCTGAGAAAGGAGCAGCCCTCTTGCGTATAGGTGCCACAAAAGGTCATGTTTTATTAGAATTTCAGGTGGATGGTTCTCAGTTCACAGCTTACCGCTCCTTATCCAAACGAAAAACAGCTATACAACAGGATAAATGTTACATAAATGTGGACGGAACCGAATATAAACTCTCCCCTACCGAGATGAAAGAAAAAGTTTTAAAAATTCTTAACTTTAACGAACCGGCCAACAGTCGGGCTAAGAGTTTAATTTACCGCTATGCCGTTTTTACTCCTCAAGAAGAGATGAAGGCCATAATTCAAATGTCTCCCGATCAGAGACTGCAAACGTTGCGAAAGGCCCTTAGAATTGAAGACTATAAGATTGCCATGGCTAACGCCCTCAACGTGGCTCGCGAAATTGATAAAAAATCAGTGGAATTAACTTCCAAGGCTTCAAATTTGAGTTCTAACCGGGACCAACTAGAATTAAAACTTCAAGAATGTAATGAAGGCCAAATTAAAATTAAAGTATTATCTGACAAATGCAAGAGAATTCAAGAGAAACATGACGACCTTGAGATAGAAATTAAGCAATATCAAGAAATTAAAAATAAATTAAGCGAAGCTAAAGGTAAGGTACCATTAATAGAGCAACAAATAGAAAGAAACCAACAAGATATTGTAAAACTTCAAAAAACTAATGATTCTGCCCAAAAAATGATAGATGAAAATATAAATCCACGTATTGAAAAATACAAATCATTTGAATTACCCACCACCAAAGATGAGTTTGAGTTATTAGAATTATTAAAAAAATTAAAAAATGCTGAGAAATATCTCAATAATCATCATGCAACTTTGGAAGCTAAAATAAGCGATTATAAGGCTATTGAAAATAATCGTATTTGTCCTACTTGTGAAAGACCACTGGATCCTGCAGAAATTAAGATTAAAATAGAACCTTTACTTTCGGAAGCGGAAGAACTAAATGCTAAGGTTGATGAATGTGAAAAAACCATCCAAGAAAATGAAATTCTTCTACAAAATCTCAAACAATATCAGGAATACCAAAAGGATATATCAAATTTAGAGACCCAAGTTAAAGAAAAACTTGATATGATATCCAGTAATAAAGATTCGATAAAAGGTTTACAGAATCAGATTATTAGTGATAATAACTCCCTTACTGAAGTAAATAAGGGAATAAAAGAGGGGAAAAAGGTTTCGGACACTATCAAAACTCTTGATTCTCAAAAGGAAAAAGTTAATAAAGAATTATCATCCTTTAAAGAAAAATTAGCTGCGAAAAAGACTGCTGTGGAAATGTTAAACAGAATTATAATTGATTTAAAGGGTACAATAAAAAAGGAAGAATTATTGAAGAAAAGGGGAGAAATGCTGCAAGAATATCATATTTGGATAAAAGAATTCTTCATACCTGCCTTAGAAAATATAGAAAATCAAGTTATGTTAAGCATTAATCTAGAATTCAACCAGCACTTCCAGAGGTGGTTCTTGCTTTTGGTGGATGATTCTGATAAAACTGCTATGGTAAATGAAGATTTCACCCCCATAGTAGAACAAGACGGTTATGAACAGGAAATTGACTATTTAAGTGGAGGTGAAAAGACCAGTGTTGCTTTAGCTTACAGGCTTGCATTAAACAGTATTGTACAGAAAGTTTCTACTGGTATTAGGTCTGATGTGATGATTCTGGATGAACCCACCGATGGATTTAGCAAGGAACAGTTATTTAAGTTACGTGAAATACTAGAAGAACTGGAATGTCCACAAATAATTCTAGTATCCCACGAAAAAGAACTTGAAAGTTTTGCAGACCACATATTCCGTGTTGAAAAGGTGGATGGAATTTCTAAAATTTCATCCTAATTCTAATTTTTAACTTCACTATTTTTTTTACTCCCATCCCTCTTCAGGGCCGCAAATATACCCACGAAGCACAGTGCCGTGAACACGATGAAGCATATGTGTATGCTCTGTAAAAGAGCAGGGAACTGCTCGGGAGTTATCTGCACCCGGCCAATGATAACAGCAAAGACCAAAGTCGCGATACCTATACTCATGGTCTGTCCTATTAGACGCATGCTACTTACCGTGGCGGAGGCCACCCCGTAGAATTTCCTCTCTACTGATCCCATTATCACGTTGGTGTTGGGAGAGGAAAAAAGACCGAATCCTAACCCTAAGATGGCTAAACCAATGATGATATCGGTAATTGCCGTGTTGCCTGTTAATAATACGAAGGTAGAAAGACCTAAGGTTACGGTAGCCATTCCAATAGCTGCGATGTGTCTGGCGTTGAAACGGTCCGAAAGGCGGCCGGCAATGGGGGCCATAACTGCCATAACTACGGGCTGTGCCACTAATATAAGGCCGGCTACTTGAGGGTCCAAGTCCTTGACGTATTGCAGATAGAAGCTTAAAAGTAGAGTCACCGCAAAGGTGGCACTGTAGTTTATCAGGGCGGCCAGACTGGAAAACGCGAAGGTGATATTTTTAAATAGCCTTACATTGAAAACTGGGCTGGGAGTGCGAAGTTCCCATTTTATGAATGCTAAAAGTCCAACTACACCCAGTACGAGCATTATTACCCCGTTAATATGGGGGAGACTGGAGAATCCGTACATTATAAGCAGCAACATTAGACTGTAGAGCACACTTCCGATTAGATCGAACTTCTCTCCCCTAGACGCGGCCCACTCATCTTTAAGCTTCCATAGAACCAGGGATATTACCAGCAGTCCGAAGGGAATCATCAGGAAAAATAAACTCCTCCAACCTAAATATTGGGTCATTAAACCGCCTAAAACAGGCCCTGTTGATAAACCAACGTATACTGCGGCGATGTTAATTCCTATAGCTTTTCCCCGGTGTTGGGGTGGATAAACCGAGGTGATAATGGCTAGTCCAGTAACAAAGA
>JAUYBK010000058.1 GCA_030693105.1 Methanobacteriaceae archaeon
CCCCCAATTGACGACTTGAGGGCAGTTATTAGGATTATGTCACCTTTATAACTCAATAATTTACTCAGAGTGGTGTCTATGCTCCAAAAAAAGGCAGCTCCTATAATTAATAGGCTTCCCAGGTCCAGGGATATGGAAAAATTTTCAGCCTGTCCCTGAGTAACCAGAAAAATTGTCCCCACAATTATAAAAAGGAAAGCGAAACTATCTTTTCGGTTAATATGCTCCTTTAAAAACAATACACCTATAATTATCACAAATAGGATTTCCACAATTAGTAAAAGAGACGCGTTAACTGCGGTGGTGAGGTTTAAACCATTAAGATACAGGAGTGGGGCAACAACGGTCCCCAAAAGGGCCGTTATAAACAGGATCACGTAATCTTTTTTGTTCATGAAATTTTCCAGATCATGGCCCGTGTTTATTAAAGTTAATAAACGGGTTTGGAGTGGAGAATATCGTACAGCGAACAAAAAAACAGCAGCAAGGCAGTAAGAAAGCGCTGCCAAGTCAATAGGGTCTAAATTGCTCAGTAATATTTTATTAAACGTATTTGAAAGTCCCCAAAGCACCATGGCTATTATAACGCTGATATATCCCCATAAACGATTCATTTAACATGCCTCTTCGAAACTAGCTCGGTATCATCCATGGTAGTAATTGGATTCCGGGATAGCTTATATACAATTAATGGTTAATGGATTATTAATCTACTCCTAAAAAATACAATTTTTCACAATAACTAATCAATCATAAAAAATTTATAAACTGATTTAAATGTTGAAAATAGCTTTAAAAGTGGCTTATTTGGGCAGCAGTTTTTATGGTTTTGCCCGACAACCGGACCTTCCTACCGTGGAGGGAGAATTGATCAAAGCTCTTAGGGAATCTAAAATATTTGATGACCCGACAGAAGCAGGGTATTCTATAGCGGGACGCACTGATCGGGGAGTGCATGCACTGGGGAATGTCATTTCTTTTCGTACGGAATCTAAAGTTAACATAAACCGGTTAAACGATCTTCTACCGGCTAACATAAAGGTCCTGGCACAAGCCAGTGTTCACTATGGATTCCAACCCCGGTTCGCTCGAGAAAGACACTACCGCTATTTATTGCCTAAAAATCCTCTCGACGACGATCTAAATGTGGAATGCATGAAAGAAGTCGCTAAAGAATTTATTGGGACTTTTGACTTTCGAAATTTCTCTAAAAGATCAGAGAGAAGTCCTATACGCACCATCAAATCTATGGAAGTTCTAGAACGGAGGGACATGATAATATTAGATGTTAAGGGTGAGAGTTTTTTGTGGAATATGGTACGCAAAATTGTAGCTGTCCTTTGGAATGTGGGAAGGGGTGATTTGAAAGCTTCAGATATTAAAGAATTCTTAAACCCTCAAAAAAAGGTTTTTATTACTCCCCTGCCATCAAAAGGACTCATATTGATGGATATAGCCTATGATAATGTTAAATTCGTTCCCGACTATTATGCCCAGAAATTATTCCTTTCGGTTTTAATGGAGAATTACCGGGATAACCGTACTCATGCAGCTGCGTATGAAGAGATGATGCGAAATATGAATCATCAAAAAAATAGAGGGTTATCCGTTTTAAATGAATTTAAGGTTTTAAAATAAAGATTAGGCAACTTAAACAGTTTGTAATTGTAACAATTAAATAGTAGGGGAACTATATAATAACAAATAAAGACCCAAGGGGGATAAAGTCTGCTCTACCCGGATATCAACGGTTCTAACGTCCAAAAAGCATTTGATGATAACTACCCTCTAAACAATCGAGGAATTATAGTTGGTTTTGATCCGGGGCTCACCGTGGGCCTGGCTATCCTGGACTTGGATGGAAATGTCCTGTCCGTTAAGAGTTTCAAGGAAACATCCCGCTCTGAGGTTGTAAGTCATATTATGAGGTATGGAAAGGCGGTTCTGATCTCTACTGACGTTTATCCTCATCCTAAAATGGTTAAAAAACTTTCATCAACTCTAAAATCACGAATTGATGCTCCTAACAAATTTATATCAGTCGAATCAAAGATTGAAACCGTGGAAACCTATTTAAAGTCTAAATCTTGTTCTCCAATATCAAAGGTAGTTCATTCTGATGAAATACCTCAAAATGCTCATGAAAGGGATGCACTGGCGGCGGCGCTAAAAACCTATAAAAAATATCAAAACAAGCTGCAAAACATTTCTAAAAGAACAAAAAAACTTAATTTATCAAATTTTGAAGTAGATACAATCCGGGTCATGTTTTTACAGGGAATACCAGTTAGTAAGGCTATTGAAGATGTTTTGGAATCTAAAAAACAGGCCGAAGATGATTTTGATTTTTCTGTGACCGAACCTTATTTGGTGAATAATCAGGAATCATCTGAAGAATATCTGGAGTTAATAGGTCCTTTGAAAAACAAAATAAAATCTCAGGAAAATCAGATAAAGAATTTAAAGAAAAAAAGCCGAGCCCTGGCTGATGAGTTAGCCCAGGCCCATATGGAAATATCCAAAATGAACCAAAAAGTTGATGATCTCCACTACCAATACTCAAGAGGACTTTTGGAGAAAAAAAAGGTCGCTTCTAAAATAGCTATCATCAAAGATTTACAAGAAAAGATCCGTAACGAGAAAAAGCTAAGAATAGAACTGAAAGAAAACTTAACTGCCATTAAGAACGTTAAGTCCCTGGAAATCTCTAAAGGTGTGGTGCCAGTTAAGATAATAGAATCTTTCACTAGAGAGGGGCTCAAAGATGCCTGTGAGTACTGGAAAATAAAAAAAGGAGATGTGGTTTTTTTAAAAAATTCCAAGGGCGGTGGTTCCCACACTGCTTCCCTCATAAGCCAGAGGGAAGTTAGGGCAGTCATCCTTAATGATAAAATATCTCATCCTGCCGCGGAAGAGTTTGAAAAGAATATGATCCCCCTTTTAGATGTGGATAGTGTTGATTTAAATATGATTGACAAATTTGCAGTAGTAGGGACATATTCACTCCAAAAACAGATAGAAAACTGGGAAAATCATGTTAAGAATAAAATAGCCAGTGAAGATAGGAAAAAACTTTTAAATGTTATTGACGAATACCGTGCTAAGAGAAGAAGGTCCTGATAATGTATAATAACATTCCCCTAGGGCGGCTTTTCTTTATTATTAAGTTATAGGTGTTTTAGGATGAAAATCGCTTTCATAATTGGTACCCGGCCTGAAATTATTAAGATGTCTCCTTTAATTGACGAAGTGGAGCAAAGGGGTATAGATCACGTTCTGATACACACCGGTCAACATTATGACTACGAAATGTCCCAGCAATTCTTCACGGAACTGGAACTTAAAAAACCCCACTACAACATTGGAGTGGGTTCGGGAGCCCATGGAAAACAGACTGCCATTATGATTGACGGTATTGAAGAGGTTATTCTGTCTGAAACCCCGGATATTGTCCTGGTGGAGGGAGATACCAATGCAGTTCTTGCTGGAGCCTTGGTGGCAGCCAAACTCCATATTCCGGTAGGTCATGTGGAGGCTGGTTTGCGCTCCTACGACAAGACCATGCCTGAAGAGATTAATCGTATGATGGCTGATGTCTGCACCCAACTGTACTTTGTACCCACAGAAACTGCTGCCATAAACCTTTTATTTGAAGGTGTAAGCCCTAAAAATATCTTTGTCACGGGAAACACGGTAGTCGATGCTTGCCAACGAAACCTGAAAATAGCCCGGAAAAATCCAGAACTGCAACCTAAAATAGGTTCGGGGGAAAAGGTACTAACCCTTACCCTGCACCGCGCTGAGAATGTGGATCACCCCGAACGACTGGAAAACATCATCAACTCCCTACTGATACTGGAAGACCTAACCATAGTTTTTCCGGTGCATCCCCGCACCGTTAAGAACCTGCAGGAGTTCGGGCTACTCGAAAAGCTGGAGAAAGCACCACATATAAAAATGATTAAACCCATAGGGTACTTGGAATTTCTTCTTTTAATATCAGAATCCCAAATGGTGATGACAGACTCTGGAGGAATCCAGGAAGAAGCAATTACTATTAATGTGCCTTGTATAACCCTAAGGTACAATACGGAGCGCCCGGAAACTGTGGAAGCAGGCGGTAACATTCTGGTAGGTACTGACCAACAGAAAATAGTCAGTTCGGTTCGAACAATCCTGAAAGATAAGGACCTTCATCAGGCCATGAAAGACGCTCCCAATCCTTATGGGGATGGAACCGCTTCTAAGAAAATAGTTAACATCATCCAGGACTTAGAATCTAAAGGCCAGTTGAAAATAGAAATACCGGGTAGTATCATGGGAAATATCACCACTAAACTGGTTAAAGTGGCTGAAGATCTGACGGTGTCTGAATTTGAGAAAAAATATTTGGGTCAAACTGTTAAAATAGTATTTTCTGGCGAAAAAACAGAATTTCCCCGGGTTGATCTCAATTTAAAGGGAAAAATAGTTCTGTTGTCCACACAAAAAGCCATTACCTAAAATATATTATTTATTCCAATCATAAAATTATTAGTTAACTGATGAAGAGGATATTTTAATGGGAATAGGAATAAAAGAAGGGACCAGAGTAAGTATATATGGTTTAGGTCACATGGGACTGCCCACCGCTGCACTACTAGCTAAAAGTGGTCTAAAAGTTTTAGGTGCAGATATTAATCCCCAAATAGTTGAAGCCATCAATAAGGGGTTATCACCCATAATGGAACCGGGATTAGATGAACTGGTAGGAGAAACTGTAAAAAACGGGCTTTTATCTGCTACCACCAATTTGAAGGCCGCTTCTATGGATTCAGAGGTTCACATGGTCATCGTACCCACCCCGGTAGATGAAAATAAAATATCAGACCTAAAAGCGGTGGAAACGGCATGTAAAAGTATTTCTCAGGGATTGGAAAAGTCAGATCTGGTAATTATCGAAAGTACGGTACCGCCCGGCACCTGTTCTCACTTGTCCATTCCTCTTTTGGAAAAAAGCGGATTAAAGGCCGGGAATGATTTTGGGATTGCCTATACCCCCGAAAGGGCGCTTCCCAATAACACCATCTACGAGATGACCCATAACCCTCGAGTTATAGGCGGTATTGATAAGTGGAGTGTTGAAAGTGCTTCTTCCATTTATGAAAGAATTACCAGTGGTAAGATAATTAAAGTGAGGGATCTGCTAACGGCGGAGATGGTAAAACTCATGGAAAATACTTACCGGGATACTAATATTGCACTGGCCAACGAATTTGCCTTGATCTGTGAGTCACTGGGCATAGATGCCCGGGAGGCCATAAGAGCAGCCAATCACCACCCCCGGGTTAACATCCACACCCCCGGACCAGGAGTTGGAGGGCACTGTCTATCCATAGATCCCTACTTCCTGGTGGAAATAGCCCAAAAGCAGGGCATTGATGCTCCACTAATTAAAGTTTCCCGGATGGTCAATGAAAAAATGCCGCTAGAAGTGGCCCGAATGACTCGTGAAGCATTAGAAGAAAAGGGAAAACAAGTAGAATCATCCGAAGTAGGGATCTTGGGAGTGGCTTATAAGGGAAATGTGGCCGATGCACGAGAAACACCTGCTAAACCATTAATTCAAAAATTAATATCTATGGGGGCTATGGTATATGCTCACGACCCCTATGTATCTCCAGAAACTGTAAAATCATTCGGAGCAGTTCCCGTAGATATGAAACGGTCTTTAGAATGTGATTGTGTTGTATTGGTAACTGATCACGATATTTATCGTCAAATAAAACCTTCCATGATCAAAAAAGGACTCTTGATTTGCACTCGCTCCATCCTCGACCCGCAACCCTTCCTGAAAGAGGACGTCACATTCAAGGGAGTGGGAATGTCTTGAAATTGTTAATTTTAGAGTACGCTACTGCCCAGGGGGTGGAAGATCCGTCCATAACCATCGAAGGCCGTGCCATGTTACATGGTCTGTTGGATGATTTTAGCTACCATCATACGTCATTTTTAATTTCTGATAAATCACTTCCCCTGGACGGGGGACAGTGCCGTCCCATAACAATTTCTGGAGATCTTGAGGAGTGGTTGGAGGAAAACATATCTCATTACGATGCGTGCCTTCCCCTGGCCCCTGAAGAAAACTTCATACTTCACAAAATAACCAAAATAATCGAAAATCAGGGATTAGAAGTTGTTGGATCGCTTTCCAACGGAGTTATGATTTGTTCGAATAAATTGGATACCTACCAAGCCCTAACGAAAGTTTCTCCCCTTATAAATACGGAAAAAATATTTTTTAACGATATGGGAAAATTACCAGAACTTACTGAAAAAAAAGTAGTTAAACCAGCTGACGGGGTCTCTTGTTCTGGAGTTAGTGTAGTTAACTCTAAAAGTCGATTATTGGATGCTGCGAAACAAATACAAAGTATTACTAATTTGCCTTTTTTTTTACTGCAGGATTATGTTGAAGGAACCAGTGCCAGTGTTAGCTTGTTATCTGACGGTAAAACTGCACTACCTATGAGTCTTAACTTGCAGGAAGTTAACTTAAAAGATTCTTCTATTAATTATAACGGCGGTAAAGTCCCACTGGAGCATCCGCTTTTTTTTGAAGCATTTTCAGTTGCAAAAAAAGCGGTAGAATCAATAAAGGGCTTGCAGGGTCATGTGGGAGTGGATATTATACTAAACCACGAGGTGCATTTGGTGGAGATTAACTCCCGTATTACCACTCCCTACATAGCTCTTCGTAAACTGCTGGACTTCAACCTGGGGCGGGCCATCCTGGACGCAACCCATGGCATTTTACCAGATACAGTGCAGATTGAAGGTGAAGCACTTTTTTCAAAAGGGAGTAATGAAATCAATTTAACGGTGATTAGATGAAAATTGCAGGACTGGATATTGGAGGAGCCAACACCGACCTGGCTGTTGTTGAATTTTCTCCTTCTGGCGATATAACCAATATAAGAACTGACTACGAGTATCTGCCCATGTGGATGGAGAAAGAAAATTTAGGCCAAGTAATCCGAAACATGTTAGGTCCTGATTTTCATGAACTGGATGCTATGGGAGTTTCCATGACTGCGGAACTGGTTGATGCCTACAACAGCAAAAAAGAGGGTGTGATAGATATTGCCTTCAAGATCAGGGAAGTTATGGAAGTACCAGTGGGATTTGTAGGGCAAAAGGGCATTATGGATTACCATCAAACACTGGAAAAACCTTTAGACGTAGCAGCAGCTAATTGGATTGCTACTGCGCCTCTGGCCGCCATGATAGCACCCCACTCCATACTTATTGACACGGGAAGTACCACCACTGACATTATACCCATCAAAGACGGCGAGGAATGTGCTAAAGGAAGATCGGACCTGGAAAGACTTTCTACGGGTGAATTAGTCTACACTGGAGTTCTAAGAACTAACGTGGCTACTCTGGTGGATAAAATCCCCCTGCACGACGTGAGTTACCGAGTGGCATCTGAACTTTTTGCCATTACCGCTGATGTTCATCTCATCCTGGGAAACATTAAAGAGGAAGATTACATCTGTTCTACTCCTGATGGGTCTGGAGACTCCCGGGTGGAGTGTATGCAGAGAATAGCCCGGGTATTGTGTGCTGATTTAGAACTGCTGGAAAGTCCGGATGTTGAAGAAATAGCAGCGTTTATATACCAAAAACAAATAGAAAAAGTTTCAGAAGCTCTTTTAGAAGTCTCTCAACACAATAATATTGATGAAGTAGTTGTCACTGGCTTAGGGATGGATATAATTGGCAAAAAAGCTGCCCAGAACTTGGGACTTAAAGTTACCGCTATGGACGAATTATTAACTCGGGAAGAGTGTACTGTGGCTCCCGCGGTTGGAACTGCACTTCTAATGGAAGAATTTTTGAGAAGTCAGGCATATGACTAAGTGGTATAACTGACTAATGCGGGTAGCGGATATTATGAACAACAACCTCAAAATCGTCCTGGTATTGGTGGTGGTGCTGTTGGTCGCAGTCTTGATATGGGCTAATATGGCCCAACACACCGATCTGGGTTCAAATAGTTATGGATACGTGACCAAGGACGTTTATTCCCACTACAAAAACCCCGCAGCCAGAATAGCCATAGTAACCGGGATGCATCCTCGGGAGGACCTGGCCACTACCATGGTCCCCTACGCAATAAAACTCTTCGCCCTCTTTAATCGGGTGGAAGTAGCTGATTATCACATTACGGTGCAGAACCAACCCGAAAACTTTGATGTCGGCCGGAGGAATGGTGAAGATTTGGCAGCCCAGTATGCCGTTCCGGATATCATAAAATCCAATTATCAACTGGCCATTATTAGCCATGACCACGAGCAAGGTTATGGGGAAGGATATTATATTGCCACACCCACCCGGGATGATAAATCAATTTCCTTGGCAGGGTCCGTTCATCAGTTAATTCCCCATTTTAACTTTTATCCTGGATCTAGTGAAATTCGCAAACAAGCTAGTTCCATTATCTTGGTGGACAAACCCCTGGCCAAAGTTGGTATTCCAGTGTTTGTGTATGAGATGCCGGAGTGGCATAATGCCCTGGACGCGATTTATCACACGTATCAGTTGATAGGGGCTTCTTCACGGGTTTTACAATCCAACTGAACTTTTTTTAATAAAATTTGGTCTAAGGAGCAAAAAATTTAAAAAAAATCTCTTTATATTAAAATTATATTAAAACAAAAAAAGGGTTTTTTTACAAATTCAATACCATACGTCTTTCATTCCCAGAAGATAAGCGATCATATTTGCTCCCAGATGCAGAAAGATGGTTATTATTATAATTAGAATTATCAAGTTAAAAGGAATGGTTATCAATAAAGACGCGAATACCAGTGCACCAATAACAAAATCTAGCTGATCCAGAAGGGGTGCCGGTCTTCCTCTTTCGACTTTAAGTCGTCTTTTTAT
>JAUYBK010000134.1 GCA_030693105.1 Methanobacteriaceae archaeon
CGCGAGGAGAAAGCCCAAAAACGGTTGGGAGAGAAGTTCGCCACCCTGGTCACCAGTAGGGGCTGTTTTCATTCTAAATGCATTTACTGTTGTATTGGCGCCTTTAACCATCCCCAAAAAGGAGATAAATATAATTTAAGGTCTCCTGAGAATGTGGCCCAGGAGATGGGAAAATTATATCACGAAAAGGAAGTCCGGTTGTTTCAGTTTCACGACGACAACTTCCTCCTGCCAACTCATGATGAGTCTTTTAAACGTTTAAAATCCTTAGAAACTGCTCTGGAACAGGAAAAAATTGATAGGGATCAGATTGCTCTTTTAATCAAGACGCGACCCGATGCTCTTAACCCTGAAGTTGTTTCTCTATTAAAAGATTTAGGTGCGGTAGGGGTTTTTCTAGGGGTAGAAAATGCCAGTAACACCGGATTAAAAGCTCTGGGCCGTGGTTCTAATACCGATGAGATAAATGAAGCCATAGGATTACTAAAAGACCAATTATCCATAACCTTCAATCTCCTGATCTTCCATCCGCGAGCTACCTTAGACGAAATCAACGAGAACATTTACTTCATGAAGGATAACCTGGATTTGGCCTTTGACTTCGGCCGAGCCGAGATAGTGGCTGGTTCTCCCCTGGAAAAATTGGTAAAAAGGAAAAATCTCCTAAAAGGCCAGTGGCCCCACTGGGACTACAAAATAGAGGATAATGCTGTAGAGAAGATGTTCCGCATCAATGCTTTGACATTTTATGGAAAAAATTCACCCTACCCCTCTTTATCCCACCAGTTAATCGCCCTATCCTATCGTTCACAACTTCTTAACCGGTTTTATCCCGGTAAAAAGTCTCAAAAGTTACAAAAAGAGACTAAAAATCTTATAAAAACATCCAACAAATTCACACTGGAGAATTTACTGGAAGTCTACCGGATGGTGGCCTACCAAGAAGACAAAATAGACGACTTGAACCAAAAAATAGAAAATTTCTACGGAGATCTGACCCTAAAAACTTCTGATTTATCCGAGAGAATGGGAAGATTCCAGCTGGTGGAGAAAAAATTCCAAAAACGTGGGTTGGGCAACTATTTCCAGAATTCAAAGACACTTGGTAAGATTTTTAGGATTTGAATGTTTAAAGACCTACTAAACGACTAAATCTTAAAAATTAAATATAAAAAGATATAAAAAAATAGATATGAATCTGGGAGAGTTATTAAGTCCTAATAGATTTAAAATTATCTTATTTTTACTGCTCTCCATCCCTTGTATCACTGTTATTAGTATACTTCTGTGCCGTAACTACATCTATTCTGGGTATAACTATTTTACATCACCCTTCATCTTAGTTGATCCGGTGATTTTTTTAATTAGTATTTCCGTCTTTATTGTAGTTGGTTTGATACTAAGCTACCTGTTAGGATGTTTTATTGACCATTACACACATAATGACAACTTAAAAATCGCTGTTGCCATTATTGCAGGAGTGGTTTCACTTTTAATTATTTACATCCTCTACAAGATGGTCACCGACCCAGTAATTTGCGACCCGGTCCATGTCCCCAATAATACTGTTTGTGACCCCGTGCATAAACCAACTCAGAACGCGCATAATCTTAATGGGTTGAATAAACTACAAATTGACAATTCGGTTGTTAAAAATTCATTTCAGGAGTGTTTGAAGAATTTGAAACTTTAGTGAGTTGCAGAAATTTTAAGAATTGCACAATTATCAGTAACCCCCCCCTAAACAAGGGAATTAACCATAAAGCAGCAGCATATTCTTCGGATTTTTTGGATCAACCCTCACTGGCACTATTTTCCCCTCTGTAATGCTGCCAACGTCCAACAAATTAACCACTTCCTTGTGTTCTATCTGGTAGGGTTCTTCACCAGGAATGGTTACCAAAAGGATAAATTTCACCTCTGGTTGTTCGTTGAGGTAGGTTCCAGTCTGTTCTCTTTGTAGTATCTCGGCCTGACCTTCTATTCCATTATTTATGAGATAAATTTCCCGGTCGTTGATTCTCTTGTAAAACAAGAAAACACCCAAGGCCCCTAAAGCAGGGAATATAATGAAAGAAGCGCCCATGAGGTAATAAAAATTATTTAATGGATATCCATCGTCAGTCAAGGCCCCGGGAGAGGCTGTTAATCCCAGGAAAATGAATACCACCCCTACCACTATCAGAGGTCCAGTAGTGACTAGCCAGATCCAGTTAGATACTTTCCACATGTGAATTTTATATCATCGCGCCTGAAATTAAATATTTGTATTACTCATGCCCTTAAAAGCATTCCCACCACACATTTTAAATAGTATAATCAACCAACCTTAGGTTAATACCTGGGCGGGTTCTCTATTGTTTTTAGTATAATAAAAGGTCCCTGTAGACCTTATATTTTAAATTCAAACACAAGTGATAGGATGTTGGAGGTTTTACTTTTTTATCTCCCCTTTTAATCTTAACGCGGCCTATACCAAGGTTTCAATAGATTTATTAAGCATAAAATGAGATGTATGATCAGAGGATT
>JAUYBK010000135.1 GCA_030693105.1 Methanobacteriaceae archaeon
TATATTATTCAAAGTTCTTTTATTAAAAACCCAGCTAATACTCAGAATATAGTTGGTAATAAGACCTAAGAGAAATGCAATGGCTGCAGAAGTCAGGTAATAAATTCCAAAGAATTCTGTCAAAAGGTATAATGATCCAAAATCTACCAGAAATGCAACTCCGCCAACGAACACGTATCTGAATAGTTGTATGCTGGTGTTATCAGTACCATCCTTTAATAATTTGTCTAAACTATTCGTTACCATAGAAAAACACTTTGTAAACATTAATCTTAATATAAATAAGTTCTATCAATAAAAACATTTGTTCATATGTGGTGGTTAAAGATAGGAATTTTCATCATTTTTTTTGGCATAAGATTTTATAATAATCACCATATAAAATTAATAAATAGCCTTCCATACTTTTTACATGTGCCATAAGTTACTATAATTCGTCCATATAATAAATTATTTTAAAGAGTATCTGGACATGAGAGTTAATTTTAAGTCAAGAAAGAAAGATAATTGTTCCCATTGTGAAGATCATTATTACGTCAAAAGGTAGGAAATATCCATGTTAAATCCATCTGATTTTATAAAAGGATCCATAGAAGAAATAAAAAATACCATAGGAGATAATAAAGCCATAATAGCACTTTCAGGAGGAGTTGACAGTTCAGTATCATCTGTATTAACTGCTGAAGCTATTGGATCAAATCTAACTGCGGTTTTTGTTGATCACGGCCTACTTCGTGAAGGAGAAGCCGATTACGTTAGAGAAACTTTCCAGGATAGACTCAACTTCCAATTTTTAGATGCCAGCCAAGAATTTTTGGAGCGTTTGGAGGGGGTGGAAGACCCCGAGGAAAAAAGAAAGATCATTGGAGAGGTCTTCATCAGAGTCTTTGAAAGAGTGGCTGAAGAAGTGGGAGCTAATTTCTTGGTGCAGGGAACTATAGCTCCGGACTGGATCGAGAGTGATGGAAACATCAAATCCCATCACAACGTGGCCCTACCCCATGGGCTGGTCCTGGAACTCGTGGAGCCCATAAGGGAACTATATAAAGATGAAGTACGTATTTTAGGTGCCGAGTTGGGCCTCCCTGATCACATGACCCAACGTCAACCGTATCCTGGTCCCGGATTGGCAGTACGAATCGCAGGAATTATAACTCCTGAAAAGATAAAAATCTGCCGTAAAGCCAATGCCATTGTGGAAGAAGAAGTCCATAAAGAGGGACTGGAAAAAACATTGTGGCAGTACTTTGCAGTTCTGACCAACACCAAGGTCACGGGCGTCAAAGGAGATATTAGGGACTACGGATACTTGGTGGTGCTTAGGATGGTGGAGTCCCTGGATGCCATGACTGCCGATGTTCCAGAACTTCCCTGGATAATAATTAAAACTATCTCACAACGTATAACCGCAGAAATACCAGAAGTTACCCACGTGGCCCTTTCTGTAAGTGATAAACCACCTAGCACCATTGAACTGGCATAATTAGTTTAGGGGCATGAAATGATCCATTAACTATTTTTAGATTAATCGTATCATGCATCCTTTTTTTATTCTTTCTATCCACCATCTCGAGTCTAACCTTGTTGAATCAACACTAGATATATTAGTTCCAAACACGATTAAATCCCGCCAGCATATTGTTTAAACTATTATGAGGAGATAATAAAGATTCGAGAAGGAAAATATTAGTTTAGAACATCTGAAAATAATAATACTCGTTTCATATCATGTTAGGGTTATTGATAAATTTAAAATGATCCTCCATTAATATAATATAATATCATGAAAAAAGCTCCCTCTGAAAAAATACCCATCTATTTTATTAGATCAGGAAAACTAGAAATGGTAGAGAAGATCTACAAAAGCGATAACGAGTGGAAGAAAATCCTCAATAAAGAACAGTTTGAAGTAGCCCGAAAGGCAGGAACGGAACTGGCTTTTACTGGAAAATATCATGACTGCCATGAAGACGGCATATACAAGTGTGTTTGTTGTGGTAACGACCTTTTTGACTCCAAAGCTAAGTTTGATTCTGGAACGGGATGGCCCAGTTTTGGGGAGCCCGTGGCAAAAGAAAATGTTACCCCTGTGGAGGACCGTAGTCTTTTTATGGTTCGCACCGAAGTGCTTTGTGCCCGGTGTGGAGCGCATTTAGGACATGTTTTCGACGACGGGCCACCACCCACTGGCCAACGTTATTGCATGAATTCAGCCTCACTAAATCTGGTGAAAAGAGAGCAAATATCAGTTCCTTAATAAGTTTGACTTATTACTTTTCAGACCTTCCCCAAAACGGCTTAAAGTAAGTTAAGGATCAGTACCATTATGATGGGTAAAAAATCCTATCTTAAAAAAGTCACCTCAAAGTTCCAGATCCCCTCAGTGGACGTGGGAAAGGAACTGGACGGTACTACTCCTCCTTCAGTTTTTATTGGTAGTTGGAACTACCCTAAAGTTTATGCTGGCCCTATGATCACTCCTCTGGAAGGTGATACCAGCATAATGGACACTCCAGAGTCCTGGATAGCCAGTCAAAAAACTCAAGACGACATTATTAGCTACCGGCTAAACCTGGTCCGGGGAAAGCAGTTAGTGGGGATTAAAGATTTAGAAAACGGGCTGGTGGAGAAACTGCAGGAGATCTCACTGGCGTCGAATTCCATAGATAGTGAAGCAGAGTTTGGTAAAAAACCCCGGGGTGTTTCTTTTAGTGACCATCACGAGCCACACGGCCCCAGTGCGGTTATTGAAAAGTTTGATATTGAAAGTGTTCGTTGGGACCGGGAGCTGGAAAAAGTATATTACGACACGGATTTACTGGCCAAAGAAGCTGTTTTAGGCCTTCACAGTGACGATGTGCCCTTTTCTCAAATACAAAAGGCCTTTTCGGTGGGTACCATGGGTATTGGCAAGCGCAGGAAACTGGTGCCTACTAGATGGTCAATAACTGCGTGCGACAGCGCAATAGGAGACCAGTTGCTTAAAGAAGTGAAGCAATGGGAAGTATTAGACACTTATCGGGTCTATGAGTTTGCGAGCCTAAACAATTATTATGCCGTGCTTTTAATACCGACTCCCTGGCAATACGAGTGGATGGAAGCTTTTCTACATGTTTTAGGAAAAGAAGAAATCATATTTTCAGATTACGAACAATATAACGGGAAAAAGGAATATTCACGAGTCGGAGGATGTTATTACACTTGTAAAATGGCAGTTTTAGAAGCGATGGCCCTAGAAAAAAGGCAAGGCGGAGTGATTGTCTTTAGGGAAGCTTATTCAGGGTATGTGCCATTGGGTGTCTTTAACGTGCGTGAAAATGTTAGGAATGCTATGAAAAGACCTTTTAAAGAGTTTGAAGACATTAATACTGCTTTATCATACATAGATGGTAATTTAAAACTTTCTGTAGATAAATTTATTGAAAAAAGCGATCTTCTGCAGGATATTATCAGATCCCACCAGACAACACTTGATTGCTTCTATTAAATAAATAAAGGAGAATATATGGATCAAGAAATCAAAAAGCTCTACTTAAAAGCTAAAAGACCCTCAAAAGAGTCTGCAGAAGCAATGTCCCGCGTGGCTCGTGATATCACGAACCTGGACTATGATCCCCGTCGAGAGACTCAAACTGCAGAGGATAGTGTCAAAAAGTTAACTCAACACCAACACGTTAGAGTGGTTAACAGCGGTAATTCGGCCATATTATCAGTTATGAGCACCCTTAAAGGTCCTATTCTCATCCCTGATCAGGGAGGTTGGTCTGGTTTTTGTAAAATGGGCAACTTTCTTGGGTTAAAAATACATAAAATAACCACTGGCCTGGGATTAATAGATCCTGAACTTCTAAACCAGAAGTTACAAAAAACCAGTTTTAAAGCCCTTTTTTTGACAAGTTTTGCCGGATACATTGCAGAACAACCTGTAAAAGAACTATACCAGATATGTGAAGAAAATAGAGTTTTGTTGGTGGAAGATGCATCGGGGTCTCTGGGAGATACAACTAAAAAGCTGGCATGTGGAAAACACGCCCATGTAATTTTAGCATCCACAGGAAGTCCTAAAATAGTTAATGTTGGTAGCGGCGGTTTTTTTTCAACTAATAATCAGGACCTAGTTAAAGAGTCCAAGGAGATCACCAAAACCTTAAAACCCAGTCCCTTAACTTGTGCCGGCCTATCAGTAGAAATTAAAAATGCATCCCATTCATTTTCATCAACGGTTGAAGGGTGCGAATTTATTAAAAAAGAGTTAGAATCTGTTTTTCACCGCAAAAAAAGGGGAGTTAATATTTGTTTACCATCCTGTAATCCAAAAAAAGTCGCTTATAAACTAAGGAATAGGATTAATGTGGTGGGTGGTGGCATGATAACTATCTGTCCTCGTTACGAAAGAATAGAGCAAAAAGCAGTGTGTTTGGAAATTAAAAATTTGGATGTCGAGTGTTTAAATAGGGATAATCTGGAATTATTGGTCCAGATAGTGCAGGAAGTTATTTAAAAAAAATGTGTTATACTACCCTACTTACTTTTCATTTTATATAACATTCTATAGGCAGTGCAAATGGGTTATTTTGATTTGGGGAAGATGATTAAATCAAATTTTGGGAAAACAGAAATATAGAGAATTTGGTGAAGTCCCATTGAATCTGAGAAATGGTGATTTAGTGTGTTACCTTGCTGCAGAAACTACGGAATAAATAGGTGATATAACCGCACTGAGTACAGAAGAGGGTGTTCTCCAGACGAGGCCCCCCCCTAAGTTAGACGAAGTGCGAAAAAACCATTAACCCGGGGGAGACTTAGTTTTCAAGATTTAAAAGAGTTGTTCTCTCAATTAGAGCATTTTGAACGCCATCACAGGCATCTATTTCTAAATCAGATATTTCATAAACCTTTTTTAGGTTTTCGGGGCGATACTGAAGGGCAGAGTCATCTCTGGGACCCAGTATCCTGTCTAGTTTAATAACTTTATCAGATGGAAAATCCACCATAACTGCGCATAAGTCCTGTTTTCCTTCTTTCATCCCTAAAATATTAAGAGCACGGGATATTTGTCTTTGTGCAGATGCCCTCAAACATATTTCCAGCCCCAAGTCTTGAGCGAAGTTATTTTCTCTTTCAAACGCCAGGAGGGCCTGTGTAGCCGCTTGCCTTACATGTTTTTTTCCAGCCAAACCATCGGCTCTTAAGATTTGGATGGTTCCATTGCGACAACTATCACTTATAAGCTTTAAAACTTCCTGGACATTATTTATATCTGCTTTAAATCCGATTATTCTAATTTGGTATTCCATTTAATCGTTTAATTCATTTTTAGATATTTTCATCCTTTTATCAATAAGGATTTTGTTGATTCCACTCAGGTAGGCCTCTACACTGGCATTTATAATGTCAGGTTGAGTGCTTCTAGCAGTTACCACTTGTTCCCCGTGGCGTAGCCTAACCACCACATCTATAAGGGCATCAGGACCCCCAGTTATAGCATCCACGTGGTATTCCTCTAGTTCAATATCAACCACATCAGCCGTGCTCTTTTTAATAGCTACTATGGCCGCGTCCACTGGACCCACCCCCACCCCTGCTTCTAGTTTTTCTATATTATCAATCTTCAATTTCACTGAAGCCGTGGGTATAACCTTATTACCAGAAACTATGGTTAATTCCTCCAGTTCCACAGGTTTTTCTGCCATTATCCCCATTACGTCATCGGCAATAGCTTGCAAGTCCACATCAGTAACGCATTTACCCATATCCCCCAATGATTTTATCCTCTGGAATATTTGGTTAAACTGGCCCTCATCAACGCGGAAGCCCATCTCTTTTATTTTTTGTTTGATGATGTGCGATCCCACATGTTTTCCCATGACAAATCGGCGCTTGTGACCCACCAATTCGGGTGTTATTGGTTCGTAAGTCTCAGCTTTCTTCATAACTCCGTCAGCGTGTATGCCAGACTCGTGGGCGAAGGCGTTTTCTCCTACAATGGCTTTGTTAGGCTGCAAATAAACTCCGGTAATTCTGGCCACCGTCTTGGAGACATCGTAGAGCATGCTTATATCCACATTGGTATCAACTTCGTATAAAGAGTGTAAAGCCACTACTAATTCTTCTAATGATGCATTTCCTGCCCTTTCACCTATCCCATTGACTGTTACATGGGCCTGGCTGGCTCCTGCTTTTAAACCAGATAAACTGTTGGCAACTGCTAGACCAAAGTCATTGTGGCAGTGCACACTAAGAGGAGCTCCCAAGTCACTGAGTTGTCCGTAGAACTCCTGGGACTTTTCAGGGGTTAACATTCCCACTGTGTCACATGCGCATATTCTCTGGGCGCCAGTCTGGATCCCTTCGGTGAAAATCTCCTTAAGAAAACTCATGTCGCTTCTGGTGGAGTCCTCTGCTGACAACTCAACTAAAAGTCCATGGTCAATAGCGTATTGGGTAGATTCCAGGGCCATTTGCTTTACTTCTTCCCGGGTCTTGCTAAGTTTATGCTCCAGGTGCAAATCTGAGGTGGGGACCACCAGGTGAATGCTGTCCACACCACAGTCTAAAGCAGCATCAATATCAACCTGGAGCGCCCGGGTAAAGCTGCATATCTCTTTAGATAAGCCCTCGCTCACCACTTTTTTAATTCCTTCCCTTTCTCCAGGGGAAGTTATGGCTGAACCTGCTTCAATAACATCAACCCCCAGTTCGTCCAGTTTAAGCGCTATTCTTAGCTTTTCATCCGGGGTAAGCGAAACTCCGGGAGTTTGCTCCCCGTCTCTTAGTGTGGTGTCAAATATTCTAACATTCAAGATAATCCCTTCTATTATTTTTTTAATTTTAGATAATTAAGAATCATTAGCCGTAGAACTTTATTTAAGTAACTATTTGGCTGGCATTAGTTAAGTTTAAGCAATGATATTACCCGGGTCAAACTCTTATGCATTCTTATATAATGCTGTTCTCTTACATCAAATTTTGTACCCATCAAAACTTGGTCTATATCCAGGTAATGCGGCGTGGCCATACACATCCTACCATCTTCTTTCAAAATCCGCTCCATAGAAATCAGAGACTGCTGGTAGAGGTCCTGACTCTTCTCACCACCTGTTGAAGCAGAAATTCCATAAGGAGGATCAGTCGCAACTGCATCAACTGGCTCGGAGAATTTTAATTTCCTGACATCAGCCCGAAATACTTCAAATTCATTAATACCACAGTGCGTTAAATTTTCTTTAGTACCGGCCACCATCTTAGGGTCGAAGTCACTGCCAATTACTTTAGCACCTATTATTCCTGCTTCAATAAGTATTCCTCCTGTGCCGCAGAAGGGGTCCAGTAAACTTTCACCTTGCCTGACGCGGGTTAGGTTAACCATAACCCGGGCCAATTTGGGGTGCATGGATCCCGGATAGAAAAAGGGCCTTTTATGAGGTTTAAGTTCAAAGAAGTGGTTCTTGGAGATGGATGAAATTCGAGGGCCAAACAGAATTTTATCTCCGGAAACCAAAGTTCTAATAAAAGTTTTTGGGCTGTTTAGATTTACTGGAAGTCCGGTTATTCTCTTAATAATACCTCCCAAACCTTTTTCAAGATTTAAAGAAGTTATATCTAATTTAGAATCAATTTTTTTAACACGCACTGCATAATTCTCTTTCACAATAGTTTTCCACGGAAAATTCTCTGCAACATCTTCCCAGTGCATTGAATCTGTTTTTAAAAGTACTCTAAAGACTTCATGGGTAAATGACAATCTTCTGACCAGTTTAGGAAGGTCTGAAAATTGGTGGTCTGAAATTTCTATTAAAATTAATCCGTTTTCTACCTGGCGGATTGTAAATTCCATGTTCTCTGCCACAAGGGCAGATTTTATTTCAGCCAGGGGAAGAGTGGAGTGTTCCAGGGATAGTATAAAGGCTATTTCCATAGGGAGGATATCCTCCTGGAAAGTATCTTAGGCAGTACAGAAAAAAGAACGCCCATTTTAAGCATCTCTTTAACTAATGGAGATTGGGTGTCCATGTCACCATATTCCGAGATCAAATCTTCCGCACCTTCTTCTTTAAGTTTTTGGAACATTAAGTCCAGATCAGCATCATTTAATGATTGGAATATTTTCTGAACCTGGAGTTGAGTCTTCAGTTCTCGGCCGAACTTTTTATGGTATAAATTAGGATAATCTAACAAAATATCCATGTTATCTGTTTCAATGGCTTTAGATGTCACTTCAAAAGCCATTTGTGCACATATAAAACCTAACCTAAGACCCCCACCCGTAGTGGGCTTCACCTGAGAAGCAGCATCACCCAAAAGGAGTGTTCGGCCACTGATGATCTGTTTTTTAGGATCATGCACTGGAATGTGCCCCTGATATTTTTTTTCAACAGATGAGTTCTTTAATTCAGGAAGTCTTTTTAAATAATGCTGGAGGTGGACGTTCAATTCCGGATAAGTTAACTTGGAGAAAAGTCCCACCCGAACTAAGGATGTAGAAATAGGAATAAACCATAAAAATCCGGGTGAAATACGAGAATCAACTCTTAATTTGACATAATCGATTTCGAGAGTGTTAACAACCTTAACCAAGTACTGAGCAGCCCCATAAGTCTCAGATGGAGGATTTAACAAGCGGGACACCAATGAATCATGTCCATCTGCCCCCACAATTACCTTAGCAGAGATTTTTCCCCGGTTTTTCACGTGAACTTCTCCTTTCTGCAGGTCCACGTCTTCTACCCGGTGATTCAAAAGAAGCTCCGCGCCGGATTCTAGGGCTATTTCTGATAGATATTCATCATAGGCCACTCGATCAATTACATAGGCTTCTGGTTCTTTTTTGTCAACTTTGAGGACAATATCCGAGGGAGAATGAATATCAGCACCATATACTTTATTCATAATAAACTCCGATGGGAGTTTGTTGACCTTTTTAATTCTTTTACCTAAAAGACCAGCGCACTGGAGAGGGACACCCACCTTTTTTTTCTTCTCCAAAATAGCCACGGAAAATCCTTTCTCCGCCATATATCGAGCATAGGTAGAACCCACCGGCCCGGCACCCACCACCGCTACGTCGTAATCTTTCATTTTACTTTATCCAGCTTTAAGTTTTTTTTAATAATAAAAGCGCTTTAAACACTCGGGCATTTATCTATTCCACCATCATACCTTATCTGTGTCTTAGTTTATCTTTTAAACTTTTTGTCGTATTCTTCCATTATGGATTTTTGTGGCCGGGGTTTTTCGGGTCGAGAAAAACCGACATCTTCGCCTTCAATTAACCGGTTTAGCATGTCTTCCACTTCTAGAGGATTGGGAATGTCCTCCAAAATTAAGTCGGTACCCTCATGACCTCCAAATATCTCCATATCACCGGCTGAAAATAGTCTATCCACTAAACTCTGAGATATGATTATATTCTGGACTTTATTGTAATGGATGAAGCTCTTCTTCCTTCTTATAAGCCCCCCCTGCACTATAACCCTCTGATTAGTTAATATGTATTTTTTCTGTCTCCAAGACAAATAGTCTAAAATAATCCATAAAAAGAGAAAAAAAATTAGAATAAAAATAAGCAGAGTCATCCCATCTACCAGGGGTAATTGAACCCAATTTACCAAATAGTTCTTGACTTTTACCGTCCATTCAATAATTAGACGAAAAAAGTACATGATCAAGATTATTATTATGAATTTGAGGACCACCGAAGTGGAGTGTACTATGAAGCGGGGCTTTGTCTTGAAAACTACTCGTTCCCCCGGGTTGGAGTTAACTCTTCTTTTTTTGAACATAATATAATCACTAAATTTTATTGTATCCTTTTTCTAGTATCTTCCCAGGACTCTAAATATTTTATGTTAAAACCGCCATAGGTTTAGTTAATGATCAAAAGAAGAATCAGGATAGAAGAAACCAGTATAATTCTCAAAACGGATATTGAAACGAGAGATCTGACTAGTTTTATCTTGAGAGAACGTTCCGGGTTAAAAAATTATATCAAATTACACCCCGAATTTTTAAGCAGCTTGGAGCCAGTTAAGGCAGATAAAGCCCCTTCATTAGTTAAAACTATGGCTTTTGCCGGAGAAATAGCTGGTGTGGGGCCTATGGCTGCAGTGGCTGGTACCATCTCACAATTTTGTTTGAATTACCTTATAGATAAAGGATCCAGATATACTATTGTGGATAATGGAGGCGATGTCTCTCTTAAAACTAATCGTGACGTTACTGTTGGTTTATTTGCAGGCGAATCTTCGTTATCAGGGCGTCTAGGTTTTCGTGTGAAACACCAAAGAACTCCCCTGGGAATTTGCACCTCTTCCGGCACAGTTGGACATTCCATAAGCTTTGGAAGGGCAGATTCTGTGACTGTTTTTGCGTCCCAGTCCAGCATAGCCGATGCATTGGCCACTTCCCTTGCCAACCAGGCTCAGGGAAATTCAGATGGTGAAGCAGTTCAAAATTCTTTATCTAAAGCCGAAGAACTTAAAGAATTCTTCCGTGGTGTGATGGTGGTGGTGGGAGAATCAGCAGGGACACTAGGTAAAATCCCTATAATGGTGGAAACTGATAAAAAAGTGGTCCTGGGTGATATTTTCGAGTTGTATTAAGTAAATACTTAAAATAGGGTGAATCCCTGCCTGAAAAGTTTCACATCCACTAAGGCATGCTTTTCTATTATTTCAATATTCTTTGGGATTTCTATATACCCATCGGCCTCGGCCAGAGCAGTAATAGCTCCAGAATCTTTTAGAATAGGGATAGCTGAACCATTTTCAATTCTAACCAGAAGGTGCTGGGTTCGTCCGCGGGAGGTATGGAATCTTCGAGATATTTTAAGTTTTTTAGTGTCGTGATTTTCTTCTTCAAAAGCTAATCCCAAATTTTGTCTTAAAAATGGCACGACTAAAGCTTCAAGAACTAACAAAGCCGCAACGGGGTACCCGGGAAGGCCGATGAGGATTTTACCTTTTATAAGACCAATTAAAGTAGGTTTTCCGGGTTTCATTGCTATGCCATGGACTAAAACTTCACCCATATCTTCAACTACATCCCTTAGAACATCTCCAGCACCAGCAGAAGTTCCACCAGATGTTATAATTATATCGGAGTCTATCAAACTATCTATTGATTTTTTAAGTGATTGATAATCGTCTTTAACTATCTGGACATTGGCCGGCGTGCACCCACAAGCTAAAACAGCAGATGCTACCGTCTGGGAGTTCACATCGTAAATCTTCCCCCGAGGAAGAACTTCGCCAGGAGTTACAATCTCGTTACCAGTGGAAATAATCCCTACTTCTGGTTTGGAGTAGACAGGAACTTCATTCATGCCCATGGCACTTAACACACCGATTTTATCCGGGGTAAGGACCGTGGCTTTTCTGAGTAGTAAATGGTCCTTTTTTATATCTGATCCCATTTTAGCAATATTTTCACCAGGGGCAACTCCTTGATAAATTAATATTTTATCACCAGACTTTTCCGTGTATTCCACCATCACCACCGCATCTGCCTGGGGAGGAGCAGGTGCTCCAGTTCCCACCTCGATGCAGGCCCCATTTTCAACATTTTTACGTGGATAATCACCGGCCCTAACCACATCTATAATTTTCAAAACTTTTTTTTCATCCTCTGACGCTCCAAAAGTGTTTTGAGCAATCACAGCATATCCATCCATTGCAGCGCGGTCAAACGGGGGTAAATCCATGGAGGAGTAAATATTTTCGGCAAGAACCCGGCCTAAACTTTTTTTCAGACCTACCTTTTCCACGGTCTTATCCCCTACCAGCGAGTTTAGGATATTTTTAACCTCTTCTGGCTCCATTAAATTAAGAAACTCCTTTCCCATACAATCACCTTTAGGGGTTTATTTGATTATTAATTCCATATTTTATTATAAAAAACCATTTATCTTCTTTAATGCGATATTTCACAGTAATTTATATAGACGCATCAAGTGTTAAAGATAATTACGAAAAATATAGAGGAAAAATTTTAATAACAAAAAGAAAAGCAATAGTGGGATAAAGAAAATTCTAATGATACCTCTAATCCATTTAAAAAGACATATTCATATTCTATCAGAAATTGATTAGATGTCTTATGTAAATTATGAACCGAATAAGGAGTAATACAATAAATTTTCGGCCCCAAAAAGTAGATATTATGATTTTTTATAAAAAATAGACTTCAATAAACGTTAAACTTCAACAAACCTTAATGAGCGGAGTTAAATACTTTACTTTAACATCCCCGCCAAGGTTTATATGGTGAATTTAGCGCTTAACGCCTCGTCCTCTTTTACTTCCAGCTTTTTTATGCTTTGATCTAGTTCTTTTTTTAGTCCCTTTCACTTTTGCCATTTTATTCAACTCTTAATTTACTAATTTTAAGGTATAACATGTACTAAGAACAACCTAGTACCACTACCAATTTTTTCTTTTTTAAACCTGAAAAATGATAACATAAACTTTTTTTTCAGTATTGAATGCGAATTGGAAATATTATTTCTATATAGATCACCATTATCTTCTTTGCTAGTATTTTTAATATGACTTATATAAGTTGCCAATGAAAAACTGCTATTTTTGGTGTGCTATAATTGATCTAATACATAATCACAACTATCAAACCATTCCCCCCAAATTAGGTCAATCAATGCTCTTTTTTATATACACCAAAACACAATATAAAAAGGTAGATTAAATGATCTCATGATACTTATTAATAAGTTTGTTTTAAAAAAGGGGTCCATATATCAAGAAACGACCAGATATATACGTTACCCATCTTACTTATTATGATCATTTGATTAAGACACTTGGTCAGTTATATGGATAGGAGGAGAGTATTTGCGTAGAGGACATGGTCAGCAAACCCAGGAAGTTCGAAGAGTTAGATCTCCCAGGAAAGGCGAGATACCTGGATTAGTGGAGCAAATAATGGGGCATGGAAAGCTTAGAGTAAGGTGCGCCGATGAGAAAATGAGACTTTGCCGTATTCCAGGTAAGATGAAGAAGAGGATCTGGATAAGAGAGGGAGATGTGGTTCTAATAAAACCCTGGGCTTTTCAGACTGGTGAAAAGGCCGATGTCGTATGGAGATATACCCGTACCGAAGCCAACTGGCTGGAACGCCGTGGCAAACTCAAACTCTAAATAAATTTTAAAGAGTTAAATTTTAAGGTTCTTCTCTGCTGTTTTAACAGCAGAAAATCTATTTTAATACATTTAGATCATTCTATTTCTGTTAGTACTATAAAAACAGGAGTTGATTGCACTAATTCCCTCTTTAAAAAGCGTAAATGGGATAAAATAGGTTTATATACTAAGTTAAACTATCTATAACTAGTGGTTATTATCGTCTGACTTCCGTTTTACTTTGAATCAGCCTGATTTTGACTAAAATTTCCATTAAGCTAAAAGTCGTTATTATGGATTCCAAAATATCAAAAGCAGATGATGATCTACAGAAGATCAGGGAAATAAAGCGCTTAAAAAGTGTTGAGGACAAAAGAACTGGAAGTGAAGTCTTCGATCGGCTAACTCTGGAGACTCTTTACAAAATAGCCAAACAGGGCCATATAAACCTTTTAAAAGGAGCTATAAGTACTGGCAAAGAGGCTAATGTTTTTAAAGGTGTGGATGATGAGGGTAATCTTGTGGCAGTGAAGATTTACCGGGTTAGCACCTCGGACTTTAAGAAGATGCAGTATTACATACAGGGCGACCCCCGCTTCAATGTAAACACCTCCAATAAGCGTCAGATGATAAATACGTGGGTTATGAAAGAGTTCAGAAATCTTAAAAGAGCCGAAGAAGCAGGAGTGCCTGTTCCACATCCCATAATTGCAAAAAACAATGTTCTGGTCATGGAATTTATAGGAGATGGGGACGGAACCCCTTCGCCCCTCATGAGAGAAACAGAAATTGATAACCCTAAAAAAATGGTCAATGAAATTATAGGTACTGTTGTAAAACTTTATAATGATGCAAAAATTGTTCATGGAGATTTATCAAGCTTCAACATTCTTATTAAGGATAATAAACCCGTTATAATCGATGTTTCTCAAGCAGTGGTCAGGGATCATCCATTGGCTTTAGAGCTTCTAAAAAGAGATATTGACAACTTGATACGAGATTTTAAGAAAATAGGTATAGATGTATCCATAGATGAGATTAAAAGTAAAATTATGGATGCATAAGGATAGAAAAGTATATGTTAAAGGATAATATAAATATTTCCAATGGAGGTGATTAGATTTGCCTACCACTGAATACATGAAGATCCCCCGGGAAAGAGTGGGAGTCTTGATTGGCACCAAGGGAGCCACTAAGAATTTAGTTGAAAAAACAACCCATACTCATCTAGAAATTGATAGTGAAGCCGGAACTGTTTCTATATCGCCAACCCCCGAAAGTGATGATCCCCTTTCAGTATGGAAAACGCGTTACATAGTTAAAGCCATTGGAAGAGGATTTAATCCTGAAATCGCCCTCAAACTTACCGATGACGAGATGATGCTGGACATCATCAATCTGCCGGACTACGTTGGAAAGTCTAAAAAGGCTGTAACCCGACAAAAAAGCCGGATAATTGGTAAAGACGGGCGAACTAGAGATATAATAACTGAAATGGCCGAAGTAGATGTTTCAATTTATGGAAAAACGGTTTCTATCATTGGAAACATGGCACACGTACAGATCGCACACGAAGCCGTGGAACTGATACTCAACGGTTCCCGGCACAAGACTGTTTACTCTTTTCTACAGAAAAAGAAACAGGATAGAAGAATGCGTGAATTCCAAGAAACCCATAAAATAATAGATTTATAATAATAGTATGAAGTATTTACTATTAATTATTAATAGATATTAATCATTAGTTAGGAGGATTAGTTTGGAGCGAGAAGCAGCTGAACTTTTTGAGGAGTTCAAGGAACTTACTGCATCAGAGTTTTTCAGGCGGAACAAACAGAT
>JAUYBK010000136.1 GCA_030693105.1 Methanobacteriaceae archaeon
TTAGATCTTTGTTCTTCCTTTCAAAAGGCCGTTCTACGCGCGGAGCATCAAATTCCAAGAGGAAGTGTCAGCACCTATCAACTCATCTCAAAACATCTGGGCAAAGAGAACGGAGCCCGGGCAGTGGGTAATGCCTTGGCAAAAAATCCGTTTCCCCTCATAATACCTTGTCATCGGGCCATCCGCTCGGATAGGCACCTGGGTGGTTTTCAGGGCGGTCTGAATATGAAGCGGGCTTTACTCGAGAAAGAAGGAGTGAAGTTCGACCATGCGGGGCGCGCGGTCGGCGCGCGGTTCTATTATGCGAGGAAAGATTCAAAAAAAGACAATCCACTGAAATTCTAAGGACCTCGCAGCTGGAAACAAGCCCCCAGTAAAGAAATATAAAATGAAAATAATTGGCATTCGTGGAAGTCCAACGAAAACTAGGGAAACCATGCCAATCGTTAAAGACGTACAATTATAATAAGAGGTTTTAGTGGAGTTTAAACCACGACTTTATTTTCTGACTTTAACTTCTCCAGCTTGGCCTTGGCCTTGCGAAAATTACTCAGATAATTGTCTTTTTCTGTAATGGGGATGATTTCCAGGCCTAGTTGGAGGTGTTCCTCCACCCACTCTTGGGAAAATACGGGAACTTCTATTTTTATAAACTCCTCGGTAGGGTTTACCACAATGACGTTCCGGTAGGGAAAGTCTGTTTCCACAATGTAACCTCCCAGGCTAATTATGTGCTGGGGTCTTATCACAATTTTCATTTAATCACCATGATTTTTTAATACAATTTCAGTTGATGCTTTTTTGAGATTATACTGAAAGGAACGCCGCTACGATAGCCAAAACTCCCAGAATAGAAACCCCGGCAACAGTAGGGTAAAACTGTTTATAGGTGAATACCGGGGAGAATGCACTCATCACTGCCATAAGAATTGGGAATATGAAGGCCACCACCAGGGTAATGATGAAATTCGGATTCAAGATGTTAGGTGCTATTCCCAAAAATAGGGTGGCAAATAGACTGGCTAACACAAACATCAGAAATCCTCGGGTCAAGTAAACATAAGCTCTATACTTTGCAGCATATTCTAGGTAAGGACCCTCAATAACGTCAGCTTTTGTTTTAAGAATGGCGAAGGGATATTCATTTAATAATATCATGTATCCTATGAAGAATACCACCGCTCCCAGGGCACCGGCCACGGTAAAGAGAATAGGCCCGTTTGCTTGCTGATAAGCCACTATATCCCCAAGGTAAATGCTCCCGGTCATGGCCACTGCCACGAACAGCGCAATATATACTGGGAACGACCCAAAAGCTATTAATCGGAATGCTCTAAGAGTACTTAGCTCTTCTAAGAATGTTCGAGTTGTTTCTGGATGTTTAGCTCCTTTTATTATGTCCGGAAAAGGCATGCGAACTGATAAGACTGACTTAGAGAGGCTACCCATGAACATGTACATTACTTCCTCAACTTTAAGAAGCCCTACTAGGGCTATGACGCTGGTTAAACCACCTAAAAAGTACATTTGAGGAATTAAGAACAGTAAAATTGCCAAAACTATCATTAAACTAATGAGTGGAAGTGTATTGTAGAGCCGGGGCATGGGAGAGTTGGGGATTATGGTTTGCTTGAAAAAAAATTTGATGGGAGCCATGACCCCCGGGCTGGTGATGGGAGGGCCTACTCTTTGCTGTATCCGTGCGTGGATGAACTTTCGTTCAATACCCGGTAGCAAGAGACTCACAATGAAGGCCACCACCAGGGTGCCCAGTACTGCTATTATGGAATACATAAGGTTCATGGTCAAATCTCCTCATTTATATCTCTATGATCTGGATGGCTCTATCCGTGCAGGTGAAACAGGGGTCGCACTGTACAATGGAAAGTTGAGCGTCTGTAATGTGATATCCAATACAAGCGTGCTGCATAGCCCCTATGTTAGACATAGATGGAGTCCGAATTACGCTGTGCCTCACACGACCATCTTCTATGGCATAAGAGTGGTAAAGAGTTCCTCTGGGAACTTCTATATAACTTTTGGTCAAAGAAGCGTCCTGCATCTCCCAGCTCCGGTTGGTTATGGGGCCTTCCGGCAAGTCTCTAATGGCTTGACGGATGATATTAATGGATTCCGGTATTTCCATAACCCTCATCAGGAGTTGTGACTTCACATCACCATCTTCCTGGGTTATTACATTAAAATTGAATGGTTTGTATTCTTTCATCTCGGTACGGAGGTCCTTGGCGACTCCCGTAGCCCGCAGGGTAGGTCCAGTACAGGCCAACCTTAGGGCGTCCTTTTGACTGATAACTCCCACACCAATGACTCTGCTCATGACCATGGGGTCGGAGACAAAACGGTTGGCAAAAGAAGTTATTTTTTCTTCTAAAAGATCCATGCCCTCTTTTATTTTTTGGATGCGCATCTCATCAAGTTCACACCGTGGCCGGACCCCGCCGATAATAGATGCTCCATACTGAACACGATTACCCCCTATCATACCCAATAAGTCCATTACTGTCTCTCTGATGTAGAAGAGCCGCATCGCAAATGTTTCGTGCCCCAATACTTCACTCCCGTGGGCCAGGTAGAGTAAGTGGCTGTGTAATCGTTCCAGTTCTTCCATAATGATTCTAATATAACCGGCCCTTAGCGGTACCTCTATTTCCAGGGCTTTTTCCGCCACCAGGCAGGAGTTCCAGATGTGGCTGTTGGAGCAGATTCCACATACCTTTTCGGTGAGACTGTTAGCTTTTTCCACCGGCAGTCCTTCCATTATTCTTTCAATTCCCCGGTGATTTAGTCCCACCGTTATCTCTGCGTCACGGACTATCTCATCTTCCACAAATAAGCGGACCCGGTATGGTTCCAGGGCAGCGGGGTGGACCATCCCCAGGGGGACTTCGGTTTCGATTACCGTCCGGTATTTTTTATTATCATCCATTAAGTTACACCTTCATAAATTTTATTAGATTCCTCTTTTTTTAAATAGGGTTGATTAAATCAGTCTGCATTCAATAATAAGTGTAAAGCAGATACCACTCCGGCCACTATATGGTGAGGTC
>JAUYBK010000152.1 GCA_030693105.1 Methanobacteriaceae archaeon
TTTTATGTCCTTCCAAGAGGCCCATTCCAAATACTACCACTCCCCGTGGCCATTTTTCTCGGGGAAATATGGCGGAGTGGTGGAATAGGTGGAAAGAAAGGTGGTTTCCCACTAAATCCTTAGCAGATAGTCTCCAGTCTAAGGGATACCAGTAGTTGAATTCATCTTTAGTATTCTGGAACTCCTGGTCGCCTGAAGAATAATCAGCGTTTAAGAAGACCCCATCAAAGAATTCGTCGTCTAGATCTGCAGGATCCATCTTCTTGATGTGAGTGGCAATGCTGTAGTAGGCCATATAAATGGTGGAATCACTTAAAGGTTCGATAAGCCACTGTGGGTCCCAGGGAAGACGGGTTCCCAGGCCGATTCTTCTTGAACAGGCCCAGTCGTGCAGCCAGTTTATGAAATATTCAAAGTTGTGGCGGATCTCCTCGGGAACCGCGTTCATGCGGTTTAGACAATCCAAGGTGATATCTTTCCACTCTGGTTCGGAGTATTTTAAAAACCACTGGTTTTCCAGGATCTTAACCACACACTTACCACCGCAGCGACAAATTACCGGCCGCTCGGCGAATTCGTGCATTTTATCACCCTTTTGTGAGCCAAGAATTATTTCAATAATGGCGTCACGGGCTTCAGGAACTTTTAAGCCGGCGTAACCAGTTATGTGATCGTCCATCACTCCTTTAGCATGTTCCAGTTTGTAAATCTCGTTGGTGGCTTCTTGGAGCTTGTGATCTTTCTGATTTTTAACTTCCATTTTTTCCACCATCTCCACTGCGGGGTGTTCGCCAAAGCCGTCCAATTTTATAAGGCCGATGGGCTGGATTTTTTCCACTTCTTCTTTAATGCCGTAGGTTTCCAGAGTTTTAATGTCCTTTTTAAGGTCCACCAGGGCGATATAATCAGCTGGAGCATGGGCTGGTACCGCATAAACCACGCCCGTGGCGTATTCCGGATCCACAAATGACGCCGGTAAAATTATGAGTTCTTCGTCGGTGAGGGGGTTCTGGACGTATTTTCCAATGATTTTCGCGGCGTCGACCTCTCCCACTATTTCAACCTCTTTCTGGTTAACCATGTTGTCGAAGGACTTTTTACTTATAATCCAGATTTCATCATGGTATTTTATTTTGATGTACTCTACATCCGGATTTATCCATAGGTTCGTGGCGCCAAATAGGGTTTCCGGACGGAAAGTGGCAGCCACTAAGTAGTAATCTTCGAATTTAAACTTCACCAGGGTTAGTTCGTTTATACCGACTCCTTCTCCTTCTAAAAGGTCGTGATCTCCCACTGGGTTCTGACACTCAGGACAGTACTTTACGGGGTGGGCCCCTATGCGGACCAGTCCTTTTTCTTTGAGTTTACGAAACTGCCAGCTTATGAACTTCTGGTAGTGGGGATCCAGGGTCTTGAACTCCCGCCTCCAGTCAATGGAGTAACCCAAACGGGTCATAACATCGCGATACTCGCTGCTAAAGTACTCCACAATGTAATAAGGATCCTTGAACTTGTTTAGTTCTTCTTCAGGGACTTTATGCACATTTTTGTAAATGTTTAAGGTCCAGGGGTCTCTTCTCCCAATCCGCTTGGCTATGCCAATTACCGGGGCCCCGGTTACGTGCCAACCCATGGGAAACAGGACATTATAGCCCTGCATTCTCTTAAAACGGGCGTAAACATCTGGAACGGTGTAAGTTCTTCCGTGCCCCACGTGCATGGCGCCACTGGGGTAGGGATAGGCCACTGTCAGGAATAATTTTTCCCGGTTATCCGGATTAGAATGAAATAATTTTGCTTCTTGCCACTTTTTCTGCCACTTAGTCTCCATGTTAATATCTGTCAACCAATCACCGCTGTAAAAGTTAATAAATCATTATTTATTTTTACTTTAACCCTTCAATGACTCTTCCAGCCATTTCAAGTACTCTTCAGAACCATTTTTAATTGGAATTTCCAGTACACATGGTACTTCGTAACTATGGATATCCTTAACCCGCTTTATTATGGTATCCAGATAATTGGAACGAGTTTTCAGGATTAGAATAGATTCAGTATCTTCTTCAATTTCGCCGTCCCACCAATATAAAGATTTTATGTTGGGAATTATGTTAGCACATGCTGCCAGCTTCTCCTCTAAGAGTTTTTTGGCTATTTTTTCGGATTCATCTTCTCCCGAAGTGGTAATGTAAATAAGTGAATACATGTGTAACTCCTTATCTTTGTATTTCCGCGATGGGAGGCGTTTCCAGCTTATGCTGTGCAGCGTGCATCATGATTTTTACCTTGACAACTTCTCTAGATGCTACTTTCAGTTCGCGGGCTATTTCCTCTTCATTTTGGTTCTTTTCCGTCAGCAGGTAAAGTATTTCGTCAAGAAGTTCGTATTTAATACCCAAATCCTCTTCGTCAGTCTGGCCCGGCCATAAACCAGCGGTGGGCTTCTTTTTTAGTATTTCAGAAGGCAGCCCCAGGTGGCGGGCCACCATGCGAACATCAGTTTTGTACAAAGCACCTAGCGGCAGTATGTCTGCTCCTCCATCCCCATATTTAGTGAAATAACCTACCAACAGTTCGGTGCGGTTGCCAGTCCCCACCACCAGCCGGTTTAAGGCGTTGGCATGGTAGTAGAGGATCATCATCCGCATCCGGGCCTTAAGGTTTGCGCTAGCTAATTGGGCATGGGCTTCGTCAAGACCGCCCTTACAGATCTGTTCAACGGGTTCTAGGAGTGGATCAATATCTATAACCTTGTATTTGATGCCGAGTTCTTGGGCCAGGTTCATTGCGTCATCCACATCACTTTCCGGAGTGGTACTGGTAGGCATCACCAGTCCTAAGATTTTTTCGCCGTTAACCACCTCTGTCGAGATCTGGGCCACGGTAGATGAGTCCAAACCTCCACTAAGACCCATAACCAGCCCCTGAGTATTGGACTCTATCAGAGAATACTCGATGAATTTGGATATGTTTCTCAATGTTTTTTCAGCATCTATTTCCGGTAGTTTTCCATTGTAGTCGGCCATGTTAATCACCAGAGGATTCTTTTTCTATTTTTAAAAAGACCTAATTATCCGATCCTTAAATCCCCCATTAATTGCCTATTTTAATAGGGGGAAGTTGATAAAGTAAGGTTTCATGCAAGAGTTTATTATGTGTCATTATTCTAATATGGATGTTGCACAATTTTTATATGATCACAAAGATTTACATAAGATAGTCTAGATGAATGAGAGTTCTAAGCTAAAATTAAACTGATTCTAAGTATTAACTAAAACTAAAATTAAATGGAGGAATATAATGGCATTCAAAGATTTGTTCCGATTTAATAAAGGAAAAACCACGTTCGTATTTATTGGAGGTAAAGGTGGAGTGGGTAAAACCACCGTGTCGGCAGCTACTGCATTATGGTTGGCGGACGAAGGTAAAAAAACCCTCATCATATCCACTGACCCTGCTCACTCCCTTTCTGACTCTTTTGAAAGAAACATCGGCCACGACCCTACCCCCATTGCTGAAAACCTTTTCGCTGCCGAAATCGACCCTGAAGTGGCTATGCAGGACTACCAGGCTAAGATGAAGGAACAACAAGCTCTTAACCCGGGTATGGATATGGGTATGATGCAGGACCAGATGGACATGGCCAGCATGGCCCCCGGTATTGACGAAACTGCCGCTTTCGACAAGTTCATGCAGTACATGACTACCGACGAGTACGACATCGTCATCTTCGACACCGCCCCCACCGGTCACACCCTGCGTTTGTTATCCTTCCCGGAGATGATGGACAGTTGGGTGGGAAAGATGATCAAAATCCGAAGGCAAGTGGGCAGTATGGCCAAGGCCTTCAAGAACATCATGCCCTTTATGGGAGACGAAGAAGAGGAAGACCGGGCCTTAGAGGATATGGAAGAAAGTAAAAAGAAGATCCGAGAAGCTCGTGGTGTTTTATCTGATCCTAACCGGACTTCATTCAAGATGGTGGTTATTCCCGAGGAAATGTCAATCTACGAATCAGAAAGGGCTATGGAAGCACTTAAAAAGTACAACATGCACGCCGACGGAGTTATCGTAAACCAGATCCAGCCCGAAGAAGCTGATTGTGAGTTCTGCCAGGCCCGACGAAACATACAGGAAAAACGACTGGAAACTATTAAACAAAAATTCGGCAACCAGCTCATTGCCCAGGTCCCCCTTTTCCAGGAAGAAGTTAAAGGGATGGAACGCCTGCGAGGTGTGGCCCGCATACTCTACGGAGAAGAAAAACCTTTGGCTCTCGAATAGGGCCATATATTTTACTTTTTTTAATTCTATATTTCTTTGAGGTGAATTAATGCTCATAAAAGACCTCAAAAACGGCAGGTATCAAAAAGTTCAGGATCAAACTATTCTCTGCGAACTTCTTCATCCTGAGAACGAAGGTCTATAAATGGGTTTCAGCTTGGCCCACACTGTTCTAGAAGTGGGGGAAAGTTCCCAACAGCACCGTCTTAAAAATTCGACGGAGGTCTATTTTATTCTGGAGTTAGAAGCCATTATGCAAATTGACAACGAAACTGGAAGTTTAAAAAAAGGTCAAGTCGTATACATTCCCCCCGGTTCCAGGCAGCGGATTGAAAATAAGGAGGAGACTGATTTGAAGTTTTTATGTGTGGTTTCACCGGCGTGGGATGCTGAGGATGATGATTTGTGTCCTTAGATGGTTTTATTAGTTAATAAACCACCATTACGCACAGATAACTAAATTCTTCCTTTGTAACTTCTTCTAAACTACCCCTAAAGATCCTCTCATCCGGGTAACTTAACCGCTCACACACCGCAGCATTTATACCCGGATCAACACCATTATCCAGTAAAAACTGGGCCAGATCGTGCACTCGGAAGTCAGGAAGCACTATAGTAGGTTTACCATTATCTATCACTTCTAAAATAGGAGCAGAGTTCCCCTTTCCGTGCAAAGTCATGATGTTAGCCTCGTCCCAGGGTAGCTGTAACCGGGCAGCACAAAGCTGCAGGGAACTTATACCCGGCACTACTTCAATTTTAACATTCTCAGCCAACCTCTGGATGGATTTTAAAACTCCCGAAAACCCAGGATCACCGGTAGATAACACCACGATCGTTTTACCCCCCTTAGCCAGTTCCACGGTTTTTTCCATCATCTCATCCATGTTCAGGGCCCTAAGCTCCAGGGTATCGCGTTGGTAGTCCGGAAAGAGGTCCAAGGCCCTTCTGCTTCCCACCAGCACATCCGCCAGTTTCACGGTTTTAAAGGCCACGGAAGTAAGATATTCTGCTGATCCGGGTCCTGTCCCTACTAAATAAATTTTAGACATTTAAAACTCCCATAATTAATATTACGAACCATTATTCAAACTTATTTTATATGGCCTATCATTATTAAATAGATTTTATTAACTTAAAAAAAGTAAAAGTAGTCTAGTGATATCATGCTACAAATCGCAGTTACTGGAAAGCCCAACGTGGGCAAATCATCATTCTTCAATGCCGCCACTCTCTCCAACGCAGAAGTAGCTGGTTACCCCTTTACCACCATAGACGCCCATAAGGCAGTGGCCCACGTAACGGCTGCCTGTCCCTGCCAGGAGCTGGAAATTGTGTGCAATCCTAACAATTCTAAATGTGTATCTGGGGAGCGACTAATACCAGTGGAACTGGTGGACGTGGCCGGACTGGTACCAGGGGCCCACGAAGGCCGAGGACTGGGTAACAAGTTTCTAGACGATTTACGCCAAGCAAAAGCTTTCATACACGTCGTTGACGCTTCTGGCTCCACCGACGAGGAGGGCCGTCCCTGCGAAGCCGGCAGCCACGACCCCCTGGAGGACGTGGAATTTCTCCAGTTCGAGATCGTTATGTGGCTTTATGGTATTCTCCAAAAGAACTGGAACCGGCTCATAAGAAAGTCCTTATCGGAAAAATTGGACTTCGCCCGGGTAATGGCAGAGCAGCTTAGCGGTACTGGTATAATGCTGGAAGACATCTTAGATGCTAAACGCGGGTTGGACGAAGAATACCACCTCTGGAAAAAAGAAGATATAATTTCATTTTTAGATAAACTCCTGAAAATCGCCAAACCTATGCTTATAGTTGCTAACAAGGCAGATTTACCCCATTCCGAGGAAAATATTCGGCGCCTGGAAGAAAAGTATGGGGATGTGGTTCCCGTTTCGGCAGAGGCTGAACTGGCTTTGACCCGGGCAAGTGAAGCCGGACTTATAAGTTATAAGTTAGAGGATTCTGATTTCGAGATCCTTAAAAAAGACGAACTTACTCCCCCGCAAAAAAAAGCCCTTTCCTACATTAGAGAAAACGTCCTCCAGAAATACGGTTCCACCGGAGTTCAGGAAGCCCTTAATAAAGCGGTGTACGAACTTTTAGACATGATGGTAGTCTACCCGGTGGAGGACGAGCACCAAATGTCCGACCAGAAAGGAAACATACTCCCCGATGCCTTACTAATACCAAAAGGTTCTAAACCTAGAGATATGGCCTATTTAATCCACACCGATATTGGTGAAGGTTTCATGCATGCGGTGGACGCCAGAAGCTGTCGAAGGGTTGCTTCGGAGTATGAAATCCAGAACGGAGATATTATTAGTATCATATGCCGATGAAGAGATTTAATAGCCCTTAAAAAGGATATAACTAATTAAGTGTCCACTAACAACGGAGAGGTAGGTTGCAAGTGTAAACATGGCAATAAATAAACTAACTCCGGAAGAGGTTTATGAAAAATTAAAGTCTTCTAAGACTGGTTTGTCCTTAGAAGAAGCTAAAAAAAGACTAGAAGAATACGGGCCTAACCAGATCGAAGAAGTCAAGCAGAAATCTATAATATTCAAGTTTCTGGCTAATTTATATCAACTGCTGGCTCTGCTCTTGTGGGCAGCCAGTATTCTTGCTTTTTTAAGTGGTAGCCCCCAGTTAGGAGCAGCTATTATCGCTGTAATTATTATCAACGCGGTTTTTAGTTTCTGGCAGGAGTTCCAGGCCGAAAAGGCCATCGAGGCCTTGAAAAAAATCCTGCCCTCTCAGGCCAAGGTCATCCGGGACGGAGAGAAAAAAGAGATACTGACTGCGGAGCTGGTCCCCGGAGATCTGCTGGTCTTAGAAGAAGGGGACAACATCTCGGCCGACGCCCGTTTAGTGGAAGCCTACCAAATGAAGGTGGACAGCTCCACTCTTACCGGTGAGTCCAAGGCCGTGCGTAAAATCGCCGAGAAGATAGATAGTGACCATCCTCTGGTGGAAATGGCCAACATAGTCTTTGCCGGTACCAGTATGGCCTCTGGTTCTGGTAAAGCAGTGGTGTTCGCCACCGGTGCCCACACCGAGTTCAACCAGATCGCCGCCCTTACCCAGGAAGTCAAAGAGGAACCCAGCCCCCTTCAGGAGCAGCTTAACCGGGTGACCCGAATTATAGCCGTTATTGCCATTTTAATTGGATTGATCCTCTTTTTCGTAAACATCTCCCTGGTGAAGCTCCCTCTATCTTTAGCGTTCATCTTCGCCATCGGCTTAACAGTAGCTAACGTGCCAGAGGGACTTCTCCCTACAGTTACTCTTTCTCTAGCAGCTTCGGTCCAGAAGATGGCCCAGCAAAACGCGATTATCAAGCGTTTGGCCAGTGTGGAGACCCTGGGGTCCACCAATATCATTTGCACCGATAAAACCGGCACCCTCACCAAAAACCAGATGACTGTGCGTAAGGTCTGGATACCCCACGAACTGGTGGAGGTTACGGGCGCCGGTTACGAACCTGAAGGTCAGTTCCTGCGCGACGGAGAAGAAGTTGGTCCTGATGAAATAAGGGAAATAAAACTCCTAATGAGGGCGGCTTCGTTCTGCAACGATTCCAAACTGGTACCATCCCCCCAAGAAGGAAAAAAATGGAAGATAATTGGGGATCCAACCGAAGCCGCCCTTTTGGTCGCCGCCGAGAAGATTGGTTTTAATTGGGAAAAAGAAATGGAAGAAATCCCCCGGGTATTAGAGTTGCCATTTGATTCCCAACGTAAGTCCATGAGTTCCATTCATCAGAAACCAGATAAGAGAGTAGCCTATGTAAAAGGAGCTCCCAAGAAGATCATAAATTTGTCCACCCATATTTCCGTAGACGGCAAACCTCAACCCCTCAGTGAAGAAGAAAAAAAGGAGATTTTCAAAATCCACGATGAACTAGCGACTGATGGACTTCGTATACTAGCTATGGCCTACCGAAACCTGCCCGATGACTTGACAGAGTACACGCCCGAGGCGGTAGAAACAGATTTAACCCTGGTGGGGATGACGGCCATGCAGGACCCCCCTCGCCCCGAGGTTAAGGGTGCTGTGGAGGATTGCTATCAGGCGGGTATTCGCATAATCATGATTACCGGCGACTACGGCCTCACTGCCCACGCTATAGCCCAAGAAGTGGGAATAGTGGATGAAAATCCATGTCAGATCATTAAGGGTAAAGTTCTTAGCCAGATGAGTGACGAGGAGGTTAAATCCATCCTCATGTCAGAGAGTAACGTTATTTTTGCCCGGGCCATTCCCGAACATAAGATGCGCATTGCCTCTCTACTGGAGGAAGAGGACGAAATCGTGGCCATGACCGGCGACGGGGTTAATGATGCCCCTGCCCTTCGTAAAGCAGATATTGGAGTTTCTATGGGTATAACCGGGACTGATGTGGCTAAAGAAGCTTCAGACATGATTTTAACTGACGATAACTTTGCCACCATTGTCTTGGCCATTAAAGAGGGGCGGACTATCTACGAGAACATCCGCAAGTTCATTACCTACATCTTCGCCCACCAAACTGCCGAAATAATTCCCTTCGCCCTGATGGTTCTATTTGGCGTTCCCCTACCCATCACAGTAATGCAGATCCTGGCCATTGACCTGGGTACTGACACCGTCCCGGCCCTGGCACTGGGAGTGGGTCCTTCCGAGTCAGACGTTATGAAACGCCCCCCTCGCCCCCGTGAAGAGAGTCTTTTAAACCGAGGAGTTGTTTTAAGGGGCTATGTCTTTCTGGGAATAATAGAAGCTTTTCTGGTCATGTCCGGCTACTTCTGGGTGTTATTTAGTGGGGGCTGGCAGTGGGGGCAGCAACTGTCCTTCACCGACCCATTGTACCTCCAGGCCACCACCATGGTTTTTGCGGGAATAGTAATGGCCCAGATGGGGAACCTTCTAGGCTGTCAAACCATCCGCACCTCCACTTTCGAGGTGGGGGTGTTTAAAAACAAGTGGATATTGAGGGGAATAGCTTTCTCCGTAACAGTGCTGTTAGCAATTATATATTTACCCCCCTTACAGGGCATATTCAACACCACCCCCCTGGGAATTAGAGAATGGATCGTTCTACTGTCATTTGTACCCATAATGTTCCTGGCAGAGGAGTTACGCAAATTTTTGGTTAGGAGGAGAATCCAGGCCGAAATTTAATCATATATGCTTATTTTATACCCCTAAAATCTTAATATCCTGCCTGAGTTAACACTAAAAGAATATTAATATAAGAATTCACACTTCACTTAAATGATCATGGGGACTTTAGAATTTTCAATTCCCATGAAATGGAGGATTTTAAATGAGGTTTAAACCAGCGTTTATAATATTGATAGTATCCGTGTTCTTTATAACGTCCGCTAGTTGGGCAGCAGTGCCTGTAGATGAACAATTAAAGTCCGGAATAAGTTCTTAAACTCCTGCAGCTCTGGAACCATTAGTAAAAGGAAGTAGTGGTGGAAGTAGGAGCAGTAGCTCCAGTTCATCTTCAAAGACTAACGTAAAAACCGACAGTGATGACAATAATGCCAACAGCACCAATGATGGTAGTGGAAGCTCCTGGTGGACTATAATCCTAGTACTGGTATTCGTGGGAGTCATCGCCTTGGTGGTTATCTGGTACCTTTTCCTCCGAAAATAATTGGAGATGGCTAAATGTCATTCGTCTTGTTCCGGATATTGAGGAAGGGAACTCCAGCGTTAGCCAAACAACGACTTACCAGAATATTCTTTCTGTTAATGGGAGTAATTGCGTATGGAACCATTGGCTTTCACCTAATAGAGGGACAAACTTGGACCGTTTCTTTTTACTGGACCTTTGTCACCATCGGAACAGTGGGATATGGTGATTACAGTCCGGAAACTGCCCTGGGGATGTATTTCACCATTTCACTTATCTTGTTGGGTATAGGTACCTTTGCACTGGCAGTGGAGTCTCTGGTTGATTTAATCTTTAAAAGGCAGCAGATGAAAATAATGGGGCTGATTAACGTGGAAAGATCAAAACACGTAGTAATATGTGGCTGGACAGAAAGTACAGTCGAATGCATAAAGGAAATAGGAAAAAATCACGAAATCTTCGTTCTGGACGATAACGAGGAAGTGAGGAAAAATGCACTCAAAAACGGTGCCAACTTTGTTCATGGAGATCCTACCCGAATTAAGGATCTGGAAAAGGCTAATGTGAAAGGTGCCCAGGCAGTGATTGTTGACACGGAATCAGACTCTAAAACTATACACTGCATTTTAGGAATCCGTAGAATAGATCAAAATGTGCGTGTTATAGCTGAAGCTCAAAGATATGAGAATATCGAGCAAATTAAGTTGGCTGGCGCCAGTCAAGTCATTTCACCATTTGTAATCTCCGGCAGACTGATGTACAAGAGTATTGACGACGGTTACGAGGCCATGTTCGTCCAAGAAGTGTTGGCTGAACATAAAAACCGGGAAATGCGCGAGGTCAGAGTAACCCCTAAAAGCGTTTTCGACGGTAAAACCATAGAAGAAGCAGACATTCACCATAAGACCGGAGTGGTCATGGTGGGTATTGGTAAAAAAGGA
>JAUYBK010000156.1 GCA_030693105.1 Methanobacteriaceae archaeon
GTTTATGGTGTTTAAATACCCCCATGGGCAATAAAAACCTTAAAGGATAAAGCCTACTTGATGGGCCTGGTTAACATTGGCAATCCTTGTGGAAAGTTATAACCGCCCCTTCCCCGATACCGCAGCGGGCCTGGTCTGCGCCCGGGACATGTTCTTCATCATCCAGGACCCCACCAACTTCCGGGGTGAACTTAAGAGGATCACCACAGAGAGGGAATGCTGGTCATTGATGACGTCCACCCCAAGCGGGCCACCACTAAAAAGAAGATCCATGAATCGGGACACTGGAAGATCCGGGAAGAGACTAAAGACCATTTGAATTGCCAGCCCAGTTGGGTACTATTTTATTACGGCAATCCTGTAATTTCTCAGAGGTACGGTGAGAATTAGATTTAAAAATAATAAATGGGCCGGAGGAGATTCGAACTCCTGGTCACCTCGGTGTGAGCGAGGTATCATACCCCTAGACCACCGGCCCCCCTAATTTTTACGATATCTAATTATATATTATGATATATTTTAAACTACAAAACCGGTCTAAATAAAAATATTCGGAGTGGGCCGGAGGAGATTCGAACTCCTGGTCACCTCGTTGTAAGCGAGGTATCATACCCCTAGACCACCGGCCCGATAACATTCCTCTGGTTTGGTGAGTCGCTTATATATACTTTCCTAGTGCTACCTCAATGTGGATATAACATTCTATGACATACCATTATACAATAATTTTTATGGAAGTCTACCCTAAAAGAACAGGAGGGATAAAATGGCCTTTGACGAGTCAGGAAAAATATGGTTCAACGGAAAGTTCGTTGATTGGAAAGAAGCAAATGTTCACGTCTTATCACACGTAGTGCACTACGGATCCAGCGTGTTTGAGGGAATACGCTGCTACAACACCAAACAGGGCCCGGCTATATTCCGTTTGGAAGAGCACGTGGCCCGATTATATAACTCCGCCAAGATCTACCGCATGGAAATACCCTACAAACAGGAGGACTTTGTAAAGGCTGTCCTAGAAACCGTTAAGGTCAACAAACTGAAAGCCTGCTACATCCGACCGGTGGTCTTTCGAGGATATGGTGAGTTAGGTGTTTACCCCTTGAATTGTCCGGTGGAATCTGTGATAGCGGCCTGGCCCTGGGGAAAATACTTGGGCGAGGAGGCCATCGAGTTGGGAGTTGATGTGGGTGTTTCGTCCTGGAGACGGATGGCACCAGACACCATGCCCAACATGGCCAAGGCCGGTTCCAACTACATGAACAGTCAACTGGCCAAAATGGAGTCCATCTTCAACGGCTACCACGAGGCTATCATGCTGGACTACCAGGGCATGGTCAGCGAGGGCAGTGGAGAGAACATCTTCCTGGTCAAAGACGGAGAACTGTATACTCCACCTATTTCATCTTCACTTTTAAACGGCATAACCAGAGATTCCGTTATAACTCTGGCCCGGAAGATGGGCCTGAAAGTTAACCAGCAGCAGATCCCCCGGGAGATGTTGTACTTGGTTGAAGAACTCTTCCTAACGGGTACGGCAGCTGAAGTTACACCCATCCGTTCCGTGGACCAGATCAAGGTGGGAGATGGTTTAAGGGGAAAAATAACCCGGAAAATACAGGAAAGGTTATTCAAAATCATGGAAGGTGAGTCTGAGGACCAGTACGGTTGGTTGACTCCTGTTAAATGATAAGTTATAACTTGTAACTTAGAACTTATAAGTTATAAGAAAACATCACGTTTATATTAAATATTAATATAGCTGCACATTCTATTCTTTACACGGTGAAAATAATGGATATTAACATCATTCAAGCCATAATACTGGGTATGATCCAGGGATTAACCGAATTTCTACCTATAAGTAGCTCCGCCCACTTAGTACTGGTCCCATATCTTATGAATGTAAAATCCAGTCTGGCCTTCGACACCCTGCTCCACTTGGGAACCCTCATTGCCGTGGTCTCCTACTTCTGGAGCGACGTAATAATCATGACCAAATCCTTCTTCTCCAGTTTAACAGACCTGATTAAAGGAAGTTTCAGGCAAGAACTACAGGCAGACCAATTTAAACGACTCTCCTGGTTAATCATCGTTGGAACCATTCCTGCCGGCCTCATGGGAGTCTTACTCAAAAGCGAATTCGAAGCTTTATTCAGCTCAATCACTGCCGTAGGGGTTTTCCTCCTCATAACTGGTTTCATACTGTGGTTAGCAGAGAGAATACCCAAAGGAAACAAGGAAGTTAAAGAAATAAGCTTTACCAACTCCTTAGTGGTTGGTATTGCCCAAGGATGCGCAATTGCCCCCGGAATTTCCCGATCCGGAGCCACCATAGCCACCGGTCTCTTTTTAGGATTTGACCGGGAGCTGGCAGCACGTTTCAGTTTTCTACTATCCATCCCCGCCATACTCGGGGCGGCCCTGGTACAGGCTAAGGACTTAACATCTGGTTTCGATGTTAATACCACTGTATTTATTGCCGGATTCCTATCAGCCATAATATTCAGTTACCTGGGCATCAAGTTCTTGATGGGGTACATCAAAAAACACAGTCTGGTGGTATTTGCCTACTACTGTTGGATAGTGGGTGCTGCAGCCCTAATATGGCAGTTGGTTCTTTAAGGAAATTTAACCCCGAATATTCTATAAAAAAAAAATATATATAATTTTTCAACGTTTTAGGTTAGTATTGGAGGTGGAAATATCTAATGGCCAGGGGAGAAAATAGATAAACAATAGGGCTCCATGGTGGGGATATGAATGCAATTCCAATCCCTAAGAGTGCCGATGCGGGAAATACCAGATTTATTATGTATATATGTTTAATTGCAGCTGGTTTATAGACCTTATCCGATAAATTTTTCTCAATAACATACCAGCGATTTAATAATGAAATAATTCCGATAAACAACATGTTGGCTTGGAAGAAGAGCGCCGCTGGTAAAGTATTACCGAAATCTCCCATTAAATACGTAGAAAACGGCAC
>JAUYBK010000168.1 GCA_030693105.1 Methanobacteriaceae archaeon
AATGGAAAGGCTGTGAGGAGTCTCTGAAGGTATGGATGGTGTCTTTTTATCATCATTGCATTTAGAAGATAGTGCTTCAGATGATTTAACCAAAACTAACCCAGAATAACCCATTTTTAGGGCATCTTTAGTAATTTCAGGATAATAATGAACGTGAAGATCAATGAACATCCTCTTCACCAAATATCTGTTGCGCAATTTTCAGTGCCGTGTCTTTGCGAGCGGGATAAGCAGCAATTTTCAGTTTAAGATGGATAGCATCTCCGTGTTCTAGCACCTTCATATCCCCCAGATAGGCACGCTGTTTATCAAATCGCAAGAATAAATTGCCCTTGTGATCTATTTTATTTTCAAGGTCTCTTAATATCCTTTTTTTATCTGAAGATTTGATATTATCGAGAGATTTTAGAAAACCCTTTATTTCGCTTTTCTTGCTGGTTTTACCATGGAGTAGGATAACCTGGTTTTTGTGGTAGCCCTCAATGATCTCTTTTTCAGGCGAAGAAAAAGGGAGTATATTGCAGACTGCTGTCCGCACTTTCTCCTCATCTTCAGTTCCATAAAATAGGGTTCGGTAGGCAATGTTATGGATCATGGCCTTCACCCTTTAGAGATTTATTCCCAAATTGAAAAAGGAGAAGTTCATTACCGGACCTTCTCGCTCCCCGTGCCTCGTCCTCTAAGCCCTCTGTTTTTCTTACCTTCGCTGGTAAGACCCCGGAATACACGGCCCTTCTTGTTGGACTGACATATCCAGTTAATTTTAGGGTCGTTTTTAATAACAGGGTGATTAGGATCAACTAAGATGATTTCGTAGAACTGGAACTTTCCATCTTCCCATACCCAATAGGAATTTAATACTTCCAAGTTAGGGTAATGGCGAGATACTCGCTCTTCAGCTATACGTTGGATGGATTTTTTAGGGGTTATTTTCTTTACACCCATCCTTTTAGGTTTTCTTCCTGCTGTAAAACGAGATTTTCTTCTTCCACCACGGCGGACTCGAGTTCTAACAACCACGTAGCCCTTTTTGGCTTTGTAGCCCAGGGAACGGGCCCGGTCAATCCGGGTAGGTTTGTCGATCCTCTGGATAACACTTTCTTTTCTCCAAATGGGAGCACGGGTCTGCATCAGTTCTTTGACGTAAGAGTCGTCTGGGTTATTCCAAGCTTCTTTAATATACTTATACATATCTACACCTCTTTTGTTCAGCTTTCGCCACATCCACGGGATTATATCCCAAAAAGAGTTTCGCATCTAGAAATAGCGAGTATAGTTATTAGATCAGGGGTATTTAAAAAGGTTGTGCTGTCCCTAGGAAATAGTTACAAAATTTAGACTATTCCCATCATAAAAAAGAAAAATTAGGTAAGCATTATGCTTACTTAACCTTGCTCATTCTTCAATTAGTTGGTAAAGAGTACGCATGGCCTTAGTGAATGGAGGATTACCAGAAGTTAAAAGAACCACCCTTAAAACATCCACAATTTCATCCTTGGTAACTCCGAACTCCTTAATGGCACTCATCATCTGCTTCTTCATGGCCCGGTCATCAGAAGCCGCAGCAGTAATGCCCAAAGCTATAAGTTTCTGGGTCCGGTAGTCTAAAACTTTACCAGTGAATGCTGCTTCATTGAGTCCCACAACGGCTTGATAAATATCCGGATAGTCTTTTTTTGCGTGATGAATCCCCTTACCATAAAAAACGTCTTCTTTCATCTTACTACCTCCTTATATATACTTATTTTATGTTTTTTGTTTCTTATATAATTTTTTAGCAAAATATTATTAATGGGTTAAATCCATAAAATAAGGATTAAAGATTGATAAACTAATTTAATAAACCAATAAGAGGGAAGGATAGATTTAATATAAAATATACGTTCTAGATAATGGGTAATAGTATGAATATTAATAAAATAAGTGTCTTTTTGATTTTAATTCTGCTTTCTAGCTTGTTTTATGTTAATTTAGATGGTGCATATGCCCAGGAAGACCTATTATCTCATGTTAAATACATAACACAAGATATAGGGCCCCGACCAGCCGGATCAGCCCTAGAAAATCAAACAGCACAATATCTGGCTTCACGATTTCAAAAATACGGCATTAGAACCCAAATCCAACAATTTAAATACTATTCACTTAATTCAAAGGATATAAAAACTTCCCAAAATGTGATAGGAACCATAGAAGGTGTTTCTGATAAAGAAATTATCATTTGTGCTGATCTGGACTCGCCTCGTGATAATTTAGTGGGTAATTATACTCAAGGGGCCAATGATGATGTTACTGCTTTGGCCATTCTAATTGGTTTGGCTGAAAAATATCAGGATAAAAAACCTTTTTACACCATAAAACTTGTTGCGTTTGGTGCAGGAGAGGATAGTTTCACTTTTCCACTCATAACTCCCAAACGGACTATTTTAACTCCAGATGCATACCATCAAATAATTTATCTACCATATTTGGTGGGAGCTCGCCAGTACTTGCTCACTCATCAAAATTCTGTTAACAATACTTTAGCCGTAATTAGTCTAGAAGCAGTGGGTATCGGAACACCCTGTGTTGTTTCGCGGGATTATTATGCAACAAATGATCCATTTCTGGTTAACTTCTTAGTCTGGAATGGAATATCTCAGGGGATACTGACTGAAAAAATCGATTTCATGGCCTCCAATAGAACTATTGGTAGTGAATCTGCCATAAGTCATGTTTATTTACCTTTTTCTATCGCAGGAATCCCCTCCACCTTTATAACTTGCATGAAAAATCCAAATATAAATTCTCCAGTACACGACGTGGAAAATGAGATGCCAGGATACCTTTCCCTGGATGATGACTATGGTAATCTTGTCAAGGAAAATGGAGATGAAAAGTCTTTGGAAACCCATTTGCAAACTGTTCTTTACCTGGTTAATGACAGTATTGACAAATTATCGGTTTGGAATATTCTAAATTGTCAAATTTAGCTTTATAGTTCTTATTTTCTCCAGAATAGTAAAGATTAAATTTTAATAAAGAAATAATATTAAAAATAATCTTTGAGTGATGAATGGAATTAGTAAGGAGTGAGGTGACTGAAAATGAAAATAAAAAAGATTCTGAGCAACATTTTTGCAGTGATTGCCATTTTGACAATTTTAAATGCTGTGTGTGCAGATTCAGGACCCAATATAGAGGCTACCCAGGCCAAAGCCATTGCACAGGACTATTTAAATTCTAAAAGTTTACCTTATACTGCCTTAACTCCCAACATTGAAACCGAGTGGAAAGCCAAAGTTAAGGTCGTTAAGACCGGTGAGGTGAAATGGATATCATTTGGTGATTATAAAATGGACGCCATGGAAGAAACTGGTAAATATGAGTATATAAGTCAAGCCTGGATCGTTCAAGTCCGAGACAAAAATGGCAACAGTATGGGAACCATTTACGTAAATCCAGATAATGGAAAAATATTAAGCGTTAATATCAAAGGTACGGGGGGAAACACAAATACTGGCGGTGATCTAACCTACAACGGCAATGGTACCGCCACAGAAAATTCAGGAGGAATCTTAGGAGCAATCCAAGGATTTTTCAACGGAATAATAACCTTCTTCCAAAATCTATGGACATCCATTTTTGGAGGATAAGACAAATAAATCCCATCATTTTTTTAATTACCTAAAATTTTAGATTATCTACCGCGGCCACCAATTCATCGGCTTGTTGTCTAGTCAGTTTTTCAGACTGATTTAAGTAGGTCTCATAAACAATTGCAGGAATTCCGGAATTAATAAGGGGAATCGTGACATATTTAGTGCTGGTAGAATTAGGCGGGTTGTATATAGTTAACCACAATAATTTGTTTGTCATATGCAGGGCTAAAGATTCTGCGGCTGTTCCAGAAGCAGGAATGTATAAAAACCGGTCCACATCATAATTACCTACGTTAGAATGCACATCCACTACTAAGGCAAAGTTCTGCTTCTTAATATCCGGTACGGTATATCGTGACGCTAATAGCTGTCCATTCATCCTCCCCTTCTCGTAATCCAGGGAGTCATGGGTTACATTTACCTTATAAATGTAATAGGAATACTTCAGCGAACTATCCTTACTTTTAATGGATTCAAACACTGCTTGATGAGTCTGGTTTTCCAAGGGATGCACTCCCACGATATAAGCAATTTTAACGGGTGAGATGGGGTTACCGTATACTCCAATCTTTTCTACACTACCCAATGTTTCATTTCCCAGGACTTTAGTTGAAATTTTGGCGAATTGTAAATTCATTAGATAAGCTATTAAGGCGCCTCCTATGATAATAAATAAAATAAAAATCAAAAGAACCTTCTTCTTTTCGGACATGGTGATATGTTCATATTAAGGAACTGTAACCGCATCGGGAAGCTGTCCGGTTGATTTATACTCAGTTAAAACTTTAACATATAATTTTAACATCATATCGGGGGTGAAATCGTTTACCCCGGCCTGGAAAACCCCACCATGGTTGGGTACCTTGCCATTCTGGTCCATCCACTGGTAGGTTCGATCCGCCAGATCTACGTATTCATTTTTTGCTATTCTGGCGGAATTAACAGTTCCGGAAGGACTCGGAGCATTAGAGAAAGTTTTTATGGGGATGTTACCCTTTTCACCGTTGTTGATCATCACTATGGCCTTGGAGAGTATGTACATGCACTGGTTCATATTCAGAGTCAGGCCTTTAAACTGGATAGTTTGAACACTCCCGGTGGACTTGGATATCTCACTGGCCAGGTTGGGAGCCTCTGAAACAGGAATTCCAGTACTTTCAGAAAGCTGAGTATTATTGGTACAACCCGAACTTGCTAAAACCAAACAAACAACTATTATTAACCCAATCAACCTGTTTTTCATATCAATACCCCCTCTTCTAATTTTATGTCACCCATTTGTCTTTTATTTTTTTATGGGTAGAATACTAGTTTTTTATCTGATAGTAACTGGTATCATTAATATAAAGGAATTACATAAAAATTACAGACAACTGACGTCGTTTATCAAGAGATCCCTGAAAAATAAAAGTTCATATCCAGTTTTATATCAGCCCTTAAAAAAAATGAATTATTTCCTGATGCAAATTAGAAGCGCCTAATAAAGTTAAACACCCCAAAAAGTTAGATAGACCTAATAAAAGTTAGAAACACCTGATCCACAAGTTTTATAAGGAATTAATCCTAATTTACCATTTCAAGGGAAAAAAAACTAAAATTAAAATAGATTGGTAGTGGAGGTTAAAAATGTCATTTCTTAGTCTTATAGTGAAAAATCCTTTCCGTAATAAAACCCGGACTGCACTGGCAGTGGTAGGTATAGCCATTGGTATAGCTACTATAGTGGCCCTGGGTATTATCACAGACGGACTCAAAGCATCCACAGAAGAAACTCTTAAAGCAGGAGGATCG
>JAUYBK010000174.1 GCA_030693105.1 Methanobacteriaceae archaeon
CCATGGTGCTCATAATTTAACCTTCTTATATGATTTATATGATCAGTTGTGAGTATAGATACGCTGTGCATGATTAATAGTTTTGGATATCATTAAGTTTAAAAAAAATTCTATTTTTAAAAAAAACAGCTAAAGGGTAGGCATACCTATTTTCAAAAAAAAAATTAAAATAGGGATTAAATCCCCAAAACTAAAACAAAGAAAAAAAGGAAGATAATTAAGCTGACTTTACAGCCATCTCAATATCGTCGGCTTTGACGGTCTTCCTTCCGGCGTGCTTTGCAAGTTCAACGGCTTGTTTGGCTAGCTCTTCTCCTTTTTCTTCGAGAGCTTCAGCTAAAGCCTCTTTTGCGTCGTCACTAATCCGTTGTGCACCAGCATTTTTTATGATCCTTCCAACTGGAGCAATTGGTAATTCAGCCATATTTTCACCTCCTAATTTAGCTAGGGCACTATTATATTTAAATATATCGGTTTTCATGGTCTTCTGGGCAAGTGTAAACCTCCTACTCACTGGGCAGATGAGATCATCATATAACCAAAACTTTTAAGGTTACTGTAACCAATAGGAATTCTTATGTATAAGAGTCTGGAGATTGACCCCCAGATAGAGGGTATACTAGAAAAAGCTTTTAAAGGCCGTATTTCATCAGATGAAGCTCTTAAACTAATGAAAACTAGTGGTGATGATTTTCATGCTTTGATGTTTAGTGCGGATTTGATGCAAAAAGATTTAGTGGGGGACCGGGTCACCTACATTCGCAACTGGAACATTAACTTTACCAATATATGCAGCGGGACTTGTGGGTTCTGTGCATTCCGCAAAGACCAGAGAGAAGATGGAGCATACTTCCTTTCAGTTGAAGAAATAGTTCGAAGAGCCAAAAAAGCTACCGAAAAAGGAGCAGTAGAAGTATGTATCCAGGGCGGACTCCATCCCGATGTTGACGCCTACTTTTACAGGGACATAATAAAGGGAGTAAAAGAAGAACTACCCGAACTGCACATCCACGCCTTTTCACCCATGGAAATTTACTACGGGTCCCAACAGGCTGACTTATCCCAAAAAGAAACCTTTAAAATGTTAAAAGAAGCAGGATGGGGGTCCATGCCTGGTACCGCAGCTGAGATACTAAATGATGAGGTGCGGAAGATTATCTGTCCGGGTAAACTCTCCACTTCAGAATGGGTGGAGGTAATTGAGAACGCCCATCGTACTGGTATTCCCACTACCTGCACCATGATGTACGGCCACGTGGAAACCACAGAACACCGGGTGGAGCACTTGGAAATACTTAGGAGAATACAGGAAAAAACTGGTGGCTTCACCGAATTCGTACCCCTCACCTTCATGCACCATAACGCCCCCCTCTACCAGGAAGGTATATCAAAAGCTGGTACCACTGGTACGGAGGATTTGAAGATATATGCCGTTTCTAGGTTGATGTTCGGTGATTTATTACATAACATACAAGTTTCATGGGTTAAACTGGGCTTAAAATTCGCCCAGGTTTGTCTGTCGGCTGGGGCCAACGATTTGGGTGGTACTTTGGGTGAGGAGAATATTTCAAGATCCGCTGGGGCCCAGCATGGTGTTTATACGCCCCCCTCTGAGCTGCGAAGGATAATAAATGATTTGGGTAGGGTACCTGCCGAGCGGGATACTTTGTATAAGGAGTTTCAGGAGTTTTGATGCCGTTTTTGAGATCGTTGGGGGTGAATAATTCGTTAAGTTGTTATTGTTTTAATTAGAATGGAATCTCCCTCTTCCACTTCTTTAAAGAGCTCCAAATTTTCAGTCACCTTCCCAATGTGATTTACCTCCGAGGCCGGCTGTGAATCACCGTAGAATATGCAGAAAGCATAACCGGGAGGCCAGTAGGACAGATCACCCTTTTCTGATGAAGGAGATGGATTTTCGTATGCAGAGACCATCGGTATGGTTAAGTAAACTTCTTCCTGCCACTTTATGGCCTCGCCCTCTAAGGGGAGAATATCATATATTTTGTCTGCAGTTTCGGGATTGCGGTGGTCCAAGACGGCTTTTGCCACTCCTTTGCCCACTACTTCAATTTCAATTTTCATGTTGTGCTCCGGGGTTGACATTTTCATTCTAAAAAATTTTACATTCTAAGAAATTTCTTTCATAATCTGGGTGCCAGAAGAAGTTCCCAGTCGGGTGGCTCCCGCATCGATCATGGATAGAGCAGTCTCCAGGTCCCGGATACCCCCCGCTGCTTTGATCTCCATCTGGGGCTTTATGTTTTCCTTCATGAGTTTAACGTCTTCGACGGTGGCGCCACTGGTCCCAATTCCGGTGGAGGTTTTTACGAAGTGAGCTCCTGCTTTTTCGGCGATGTGGCAGGCCCGAGCTTTTTCTTCACGTTTTAAAAGTCCAGTTTCCAGTATTACCTTCACGGTTTTTCCACCGGCGGCCACTACCACTTTCCTTATATCGTGGTATACCAGGTTTTCATCGCCAGAATGAAGTGCACCCAAGTTAAGTACCATGTCCAACTCGTCTGCCCCATTTTTTATGGCGTCTTCCACTTCAAAAGCCTTGGAATCGGGAGTTTGAACTCCAAAAGGAAAACCGATAACGGTACAAACTCCTACTGAGCTGTTTTTCAGGAGTTTACTGGCCAGGGCGGTTTGGGTGGGTGTGACGCACACATTTCTAAATCCGTACTCTTGTGCCTCGCGGCATAATTTTTCTATATCTAGGGTGGTGGCATCCCGGGCCACGTTGGTATGGTCTATTTTTTGGGCTAATTCCTGGGTATCTATCAATTTAAAACCTCCAATTTTTTAATCAAGTGATTTAAACATGTAAATACCTTCTTTCTGGTAACCTAACTTTCGGTAGTAGTTACGCACTCCAATACCGCTGTTGATGAGAATTTTATTTTTATCAAATTCTTCCCGGGCTATTAGCTGGGCTTCGGCAAGAAGTTTCTCTCCGTAGCCGCGGTGCTGCCACAGTTTATCTTCTTTTTTTCCTAATGGTATCATGGGGCCATAAACATGCAGTTCACGCACTATAGCAGTTTTATCAGTTACTTCTACTCGATGAGCATCTTCAGATGGTATGCGCAGTCTTAGGAAACCCAAAAGCACGTGATTTTTTGGGTCTTCGGTGGAGATGAAAATCTCCCTTCCGCTTGATGCGTCATATTCTTCTCTCATTATCTTCACCCGGTCCGGATTAGGGTATATTCCTCGTGAAGCCTGGTGACCTACTTCCCGGCACCTTATACACTGGCACTGCATATGGCCTTCTTCTAATTTACGGTAAACCAGTTCTCCCAAGTTGGACTTTTTAACGCCGGCTTTTATTAGGGGAGATGGAATATCCCGCTGGATGCGCATGGTACGCACCCATTTGGGCAGAATCTTCTTTATCTCCACTATTAAATTCACAGCTTCCTCGGTGGTGTAGGGATGGTATTCTCCTCTCTTCCACATATGGTACAACTGGGAACCCTTGGTCACCAGACAGGGATAAATTTTCAGCATGTCCGGCTGGAACTGTTCATCCTGAAAGAGGCGTTTGAATATGCGCAGGTCTCTTTTTTCATCAGAAAATAGTCCCGGCATCAGATGCATGGCTACTTTTATCCCTGAATCACGAAGGGTCTGGTTGGCTTCCACCACGTCCTCCATCCGGTGTCCTCGTTCCATTCGGTGGTAAATGAAGTTGTAAATGGTTTGAACACCCAGTTCCACCCTAGTCACCCCCATCTGGAGCATGCGGTCCACGTCCTGAATTTTAGAATAGTCTGGCCGGGTTTCAAAGGTCATGCCAACACAGCGCACCTTTGATTTTTCGTTATTCAGCTGCACGTTCTTTAAATATTTGAAACCAGTGGGAACTTCCAGTTCTTGCTGTTCTTTTTCCACGTTTAGGGGGGCTTCTCTATTTCCAAAGTCGTTCATAGCCTCCAGAGAACGGGTAACAAACCATTCCTGGAAGCAAAGCGGTTGGGCTGCAAAGGTTCCTCCCATTATGATAAGTTCTACCTTATCTAAATGGTGGCCAATGCTGCCTAACTGAAACAGACGATTGTAAACCTGTCGGTAGGGATGAAATTCAAACATTCTGGCCCTTAAAGCTGCTGGTTCTTCTCCGGTGTAACTGGGAGGAGCGATATCGCTTTCTGGACAGTAAAAACATCTCCCGTGGGGGCACTGGTGCGGGGGACACATAACGGCCACCACTGCCACTCCGGATATGGTGCGGGTGGGTTTTTTCTTTAAAAGATAAGATATTTTCTTTTTTTCCTCTTCGGTGGTGTCTTTAAGGATGGAGGAGTTGCTGGGGAATTTTTTAAGCTGGAATTTCCGGCAAACTTCTAACTTTATTTTTTGCAAGTCTTTCCTGTTTTTTATCTTTCCTTTTAGGATTTCTTCAATGATGTATCGGTTGGTTTCTGCCATCTTAATACTCCTATTGGCCGTTACCTTTGTTAAACACCAAATTATTCATTAATCTGATTTTGAAATAATACAAAAATTATCAGGAGAAATGGAAATACGACTCCACTATCTTGGATATGGTGAACCTACGCATTTTGATAATTCATTCCTGTTTCTATTTTCTATTCTAAACCTAATAATCATTTGTAACTGGTGGGAACTATTGCCCCGGGGATGGTTTTTATCATTATACAACACTTATTAACGTAATCTAAAAAAATATATACTGATTAGAATAAAAAAAATAATGAGGTATCAAGATGAAGGTCAGCGAATTTTTAGGAAAAAAAGTCTTGGATAAAAAGGCAGTTGAAATAGGGAAAGTTTCTGATGTTGATGTTGATGCTATACAGGGGGTAATGGGCACCATAACCATATCTTCTGGTGATTTTAGCCTTACTAAGAGCGAGTTTGAGGTCACCAACCAGGACATTGACCAGGTGGGAGATTACGTACTATTGAAGATTGAAAAGGCTGAACTGGAAATAAGGTCGGAATCTGCTCAAAATTCTGAAAAAAAGAATTTAAAACTTAAATAGACAGGTGAGGGCATGCAAATAATGGATCCCCGGGGTAAAAACATACTTAAAGGAGTTCAAGTACGCTATACTGGTACCGGGACAGCGGGAGAAGTGTTAGATGTTCGTGAAGATCCCGAGGGTAAGTGGGCCAAGATGGACAGCACTGCTATGTGGTATAATACCAGATTCCTGGAAGTATTGAAACCAGAAGAATATCAAAGAGTAAAACGCAGAGAAACTCTAAAAGAGAGAGTTAAATCAGCTGAAGAAGTAGATAAAGAGGCAGTGGCCCGTAAGACTATGGAAAGCATGAAAAAGAAAATTGGGGAAGACGTTGACATGAGCAATGAGCTATGTGACGGCGGAGGATAACTTCTCTCTTTTCTATTTTATTTATATGAATTTAATCGTACTATTTTTTAAGTGAGAAATTTATAATTATTTTTTACAAATTAGCTACCTATTGGTCTGGAATAATGGAAGAGAACGAAAAATACTGGTCCTGGGGTTTTGGGCTTTTTAGGCTTTAACGGATTTAGACAGGCCGATCCATGGCAGTTTTTCCTTTTTTGTAACTTTGGGCTGTTCATATTTTTCGTTTATAAATACAACTACAATGCCATTATTTACCTGGCCCTGTTGGGAGTTTTCATTGGTCTGTTGTGGGGGTCAATGGGAGGTTTAGGCTTTATAAGTCTTTAATTCTATGTATTTAAACTAGAATGACACCATAACTTAATGTTTTAGCATTATGTGGACGTTTACCGATTTTTTATGATAAAAATGTCTCTTTTAATTTTAAATTCTTTAAAGTAGTTTAAAACTAAAATAATTGGATAAATTTATACTTAATTTAGTTAAAATAGTTATTTGTCTGTTAAATTGTCAATGGCCTTTAGAAAAGATTATATACATCCCTTCATAAAAATATTATAAACAAGGTGATAAAATGGACAAAGAACGTTTCCTTTTACCGGGTATAATAATAATTGTATTGTTGGTCATTTTGGTGCTGCTTTTATCTTTCACAGGAAACAGCACATTTAAAACTGGCAATGTGTCTTTTGAATATCCCAACTCCTGGGCTCAGGAACAGGCCGTAGGTAACTTTAATGATCAGTCACTTTACTCCGCTGTAACCCTAAAAAAAGATTTCCAAACAAATAATCAGACTCAAACTGCATATATCATATTCCAAATGCAAACTACCACCCAAGGAGTTATCCAGCTACCCAGCACCGGAACCATAGTAACCAACACCACTAACTCCACCGTGGCCAGCACCAATATTGGGGACTTAAAAGCAACCCAGGTAGGTAATCTTGGTCCGGACGTGGCTCAGAAAGTAACCATCATTCAAAAAGGAAATTTCTACTATACTCTGCAGTACATATGTCCAACTTCGGGTCTAAATCAGACTACTGAAGCTTATAACATGATATTGAGTAGTTTAAGCTTGGATTAAACTTCTAAACTTGTTTAAATAGTTAGAGAGGTTTTAACATGATAAAAATGAGTTCAATGTTGGGGTTTTTAGCCATATTACTGGGAATAATGGTTATGGCATTTCCACTGGCTGGTGTATTCACTGCTAGCGTAATAACTGGTTTAGGTATTCTTTTTTTGGGAATATGGTTTATGGTGTTGTCCTTTGGAAGTTGGGATGAAAACAAAATTGCCAGTTTAGCTTATATCGTCTTGGGTATTCTAGCTGTCGTGGTAGGAATAGGTCTATTTGGAAATGTAGTGACCTTCAGTTTTCTGGCTGCATTGTGGTTCTATGTTGGGGGATTCTTCCTCTTAATAACTGGTTTTTTAGGATTTTTTGCCAGGGAAGGTACCATACCCAAAGGGGGAAGTGGACTGATGGTTTTGATGGGTATAGTCTACATCATCCTAGGATTGTACGCATTTAACCCCTTCTATCTGGCCATTATAATTGGAATAACCTTGATATTAGATGGAGTGGCCGTACTCTTCATCAGACCCCCGGAAGTGGTGGTTGGAGAATAAATTCACCAACACTTTTTTTTTATTTGATAAACCGAGTTAATCTGAAGATATTCACTTCCCTTAAATCAGGGAAAAGGATTTTATAACTGCATTTTTGTCCTGGTTTAACTAAGCACAGTTTTTCTTTCTTCCAGCAGGATTATAAAAGTTTGAAGTCTTCATTATAAAAAATAAAGCTTTTAAAGACGTAAGCTCGGAATGAATAGAAATTCACTTAACAGATTCGTCCTGCACCGACACGCAAAAACGGCACAGTGCACTGGGATTATCCAGCTGTTTTTCCTTCACTGGACACAGATACTTTCCTTTCTCATATTTTAAGACTAAACCGCCAGGGAATCTGGTACCCACCGGGTGCACTGGCTCTTCACGAATGAAAGTGGTGTAAATGGAGATTATCCCGGCAATTTTAAGAAAACACAGTTCGTTCTTATTCTGGACTTCATCTTTTTGCCTTCCCAACACTTCTAAAAAACCTTGAAGCTTCACGGTGTCCACGTTACCCTCATAATTTTCCTTATCGTTTTTCAAGTCCCGAATTCTCCCGAAAAATGCTTTGCTGAAGCGTTGAATGTACTCTTCCCTGTAGCCGGAGGGCATGTACTGGGCGTCTTCTCTTAAGAAGCTGGTAGCCAGCATGATGTCCTGCATGTGCAGGGTTCGGGCCTCTTTTTTCACAAGTGCCATCAAGTCGCTCTTGGTCAAACTTGTGGCATTATCCAGTTCTTCAATAGTTGATGGCAAATTATAACCTCTTTAAATCAAATTTAAGAGTTTTTTTTATTTTTAAACGTCTTCGTCCTGTTCGGCAATACAGAAGGGACATACTGCCCGGGGATTATTTTCATTGTTCTTTTTCACCGGACAATAATAGGCCCCTTTATCTTCTTTAACCCTGAAACCACCAGGGAAGAGGGTGCCAACTTGATGTACGGGTTCTTCCAGTATAAAGGTGGTGTATAGGGAGATAATTTTATAGATGTGAAAAAATGCCGGTTCGAACTCTTCTAATTCCTCCACCATTTTCCACTGCTCTTCCAGAAGATCAATGGCAGTTTCTAGTTCTTCCAGATCAACTACGTCCGGATAATACGTTTGATCCTCTTTAACTTCCTTTATCCTTAATAAAAACCCTTTGGTGTAGATTTTGAGGTATTCCTCCCGGTATCCCTTCTGTATATACTGGGCATCCCGCCGGAGGTAGAGAAAGGACTTCATTATATGATCCAAACTTACTTTCCGGGCCTCGTCTTTAAGTATTAAGAGTATTTCTGATTTAGTGGTTTTACCAGAAACTATAGTTCTAATTCTATTTTCCATAATCAATCATCCAAATATCATGGTCTATTCATCTGGTTTATATCAGAGTTTCAGGTCCGCCTCGGAAGTATTTTAAGATGTTGTCCGCGGTTTTAGGTCCTATTCCTTCAATACGCAGGAGTTCCTCCCGGGAGATATAACTTAAATCGGTGCCAAAGGCATCTACCAGTGCCCTAGCTCTTCTCCGGCCCAGCCCCCGGATGGAAACCACCAGGGGCAGAATATCCTCCCGGGCACCGTAATAAAGACGGGCCGACAAGACGTCCAACTGGTCTAGGCCAATATAGATTCCCAGGACCTGACAGATATCCCGGTAGAACTTCACCAGCAGTGAGGCCTCATAGGCTGTTCTCCGAGCTCCAGCCGAGTAGACGTGGTAAGCGTTTTCTATTTCGTATTCACTGCGCTCGTTCATCCACTCCATGAGGACCGCGGCCGTAGCTTCCTCGTTGCGCACATCTACTATGAAGACACCAACTTTGTTAAGCCTTTCCCGCACGGGGTCTCTGCTCTTGCGTCCCTTAAAACTTATGATAGGTAAATCGGGGGTTCGGCAGATTTCATACACCAGGCGAGCTTTCTCCAGTTCAATTGAAGAACGGGCGAACTCTTTAAGACGCACTGCAGTTTGGACTGAGTAGTTACTTTGGGCAATAAGCATGCCCAGTTCAGTGGTGTGCAGTCCCTCGGGAGAAGCCTGCAGTATGCCGTTTTGTAATAAAAAATCAAGGGCTTCTTTGAGCTCGTAATCCAGGGTGTCTGCCGATAAAATGGACATGTACTCGTTGCTGGTGATTTGATAGCCGTAAAATGTTTCCTGGAAGAAATCACTCAACTCTTTGGGGTTTTTAGCTAGCCCCGATGCTACCTGGGCAATTATCTGCCGGTAAACCGCGTCCTTGTTCTCCAGGAGCTTGGAATTGGTGGTTTCCACTTCTCCGTAGAGGTAGCGCTCCTGCAGGCCCAGTCCCTCGTCCAGGGTTTTGGCCACCAAATAGGAGTAACCTTCCGTGTCGTAGCCAGGTCTTCCGGCCCGTCCTGACATCTGTTCATAGTCAAATACGGGTATGGGTTGGGGGCCCTGGCTGGTCCAGCGGGTATAGTCCCGGATAACCACACTTTTACTGGGGAGGTTAACCCCGTACATCAAACTGGGGGTGGCAGTAATCATAAGAAGGTTCCGGGCCCGGAACTCTTCTTCAATGATCTCCTTCTGCCGGTCGAATAGTCCGGCATGGTGAAAGGCCACACCGTTTTCTACTGATTCAGCTAACTTAAGACACACGACAGTGGGAAGAGACCCTCGGCGTTTAGGAACGTCCAGGATCTTCTTAGCAACATTCTTAAAGTCCTTCCTTTTTTCTGCCGGAAGGAACTTACGTATCTTTCCTGCCAAATAACCGGCCAAGGATTCCGTGAATCTGCGGGTGGATACAAAAACCAGTGCCTGGGATGATTCATCCAGGGATTCTTTGAGTATTTTCATTATCACATCGTTTTTGTTTTTGAGGCCGAATTCTTCGGTGGTGATCACTTCTTTGTGCAGGGGGACTGGCCGGTAGTCGTGCTCCACTACCTGGGCATCCATCCACCCGGAAAGTTCCTCCATGTTCTGTAATGTTGCAGATAATGCAACAATCCTCATTCCTTTATTTAATATGCGGCTGCGGGTGATGGCGCATTCAATGGTAGGGCCCCGGTTGTACTCACCGATCATGTGAAATTCGTCCACCACTAGGAGGTCCACCTCTCGGAGGGTGTTCCAGGAGAAACGGCTTAAAGCATCAAAGGACTCAAAGACCATTACTGATAGATCGGCACTGGCGGGGTGTTTACCCACTTTGATACCGAATTCTTCAAACTTTTTAAATTCTTTTACCTTCTCGTTCTGTATGGAGATAAGGGGCACGGTGTATACCACTTTTCCTCCATTTAAAATGGTCTTGAGGGCGGCTAGCACTCCCAGGACTGTTTTTCCACTGGCGGTGGGTATGGCCAGAATGTAATTATCGTCACTATCCAGAAAACCAGCGTCCACTGCGGCTTTCTGGGCGGGGTTGAGGTCTTCGATGTAGGAATAGACGGTGTTAATAATTTCTCTTATTTTAGGTTCTAAATAGTCCATGTAATCATCTTAGGTCCCTAGTCATTCCGGAAGTTTTTCTTTTTTAACCACTTGAATGTCAGTAATTTTGGTGTGGAGGTACTGTCCATCAGCATCCTTTTCAATACTTTTAACCATATCCCAGATGGTTAACAGTGCCACACTTACTCCGGTGATGGCTTCCATTTCCACACCTGTTTTTCCTTCTGTTCGCACTTCCACCTCCGCCGTGATGGAATTGGTGGTTACCTCCAAATTCACTTCAATTCCGGTGATGGCCAGAGGATGACATAATGGTATGATCTGGGATGTTGATTTAACAGCCTGAATGGCTGCAATTTGAGCGGTGGTTAATACGTTACCCTTTTTTATCTTTTCCTTTTGTATCAGACTCGTAGTGTTTTCTTGAAGATTGATGGTACCCTTAGCTACGGCAGATCTTTTCACCACGGGTTTTGATCCCACTTCCACCATGTGCACCCCACCTTTTGTTAAATGGGTTAAATTTTTCTCTACCATATATCCTCATCTCCTCTCCAGTATTCCTATCTTACCTAGTGAAACCTTGATAATTAATGGGCATCACTTCTTTAATTTAGTATGGTATCTCCATGGAAGCATGATTAACTGCAGTTTCTCTACACCACCCCTTCATTTCGAGCCGTAGTTTATCATTTTTTAGTAAATTATCAATGGCCTCCGCCAGAGCTTTTGGATCAGCAGGTTCCACCACCAAACCCACCTCTTTTTTTACTATCTCGGCTACTCCACCTACATTGGTTGCTACTACTGGTACGCCCGATGATAGGGACTCTAAAATTGTTATGGGAAAACCTTCAGAAACACTGGGAAGAACCATTAAATCCGCCGATGGTATAATAAGTTCCACATCTCTCCGGGCTCCTAAGAAGATCACTCCCGGGATACCTTTAGCTTCCTGTTCCAGTTCACCTTTTAAAGGCCCGTCACCCACAATCAAAAGTTCTGAATCAACCTCTAGCTGTTTTTTAGCTTTCAGGAGATATTTAACTCCCTTTTGATTAACCAGGTTACCTACAAATAGTAGAGTGGGTTTATTGCCATTAACTGCTACGTCAGGGGGGAGTTGGTTCTGGGGATTAAATTTCTCTACATCCACGGCATTGGGAGTTAAGTAAACCTTTTCTGATGATATTCCCATCTTTAAAACTTCTTTTCGGATGGCTTCATTTACCACCAAGACGTAATCCGTATTTTTAAGCACGTATCTTGTTAATTGTTTTAAAAAAGGTTTTTTTGACTGGATATATATGTCCGAACCGTGTATAGTTACCGCTGTCTTCTTATCATGTAATTTACCCACCAAAACACTAATTAAACCGGGAGGAAGAATGAAATGGGCATGGATCAGGTCGATGTGGTAGCGGCGCACCATGCTACTGAGTTTTAAAAAAGCTGAAAATAGGAAAAAAATCCCCCTTAATCCCTTGACGGGAGGTGTCCAGGCACT
>JAUYBK010000199.1 GCA_030693105.1 Methanobacteriaceae archaeon
TATAAGAACATCAGTATCTTGTTGATATCGAGTAATATTATAAGCTTTTCTTTAAAAGATAAAGTGAAAAGTATAAATATCATTAGAAAAATAATTTTTAGTGTTACAAAAATGAATAAATTAACGCACCAAGCCAGTTTAGTTCAATTATAGCAGACTGTGCGTATTTTTCATTTTTGATGGTATTATTGTGTCAATTATTTTGGTGAGAAATAATATTAACCATGAAAACCATACTCCTACTAGAATAGGTCCAAATTAGAGGTGAGTTGATGATAAATAGTAAAATAATAATATCAGTGATCATTGTAATGCTCATTGGCGTTGCTGCTGCTGGTTACCAAATCACCAGTACCACCCCCGGACTCTGGAAACCACTTCAATCCCAGAGCCAGGACGCTTCGCCCGCAGATAGTGGAACAAGCTCTGGATCTAGCCCGAGTACATCTGGATCAAGTTCTCCTTCAGGACAATCAAGTGGATCAGGGAGTGTTAATGTGAAATTTACATCCACAGAAGCTAAAACCGCTGCTCAAGAGTTCATAAAAGAGCCTGGGGCTACCGCAGGAGTCCCTAAACTGCTGAAAATGAATGGAAAACAAACCTACGTGGTTCCAGTTATTATGAACGGTAAACAGGTCGGAGAAATTTATATCGACCCTCAGACTGGTAAAAATATAGGAGGAGCGGGGGGGGTTTCATATGGTTAAAATGGTTGAAAACGAAAAATGCTGCCATATAATAGCAGAAGATGTTGAAAATGCCGTAGTTTTAGAAGGATCTCCCGAGTTGGGTCTGATTGGAAACATAGTGGGATGGTTATTAGTGGAAGAACTTAAAATGAAGGAGATCGGTTACATCGAATCTAAATACTTCCCACCTTTAGCTGTACTCTACAAAGGAGTAGCTATCCAGCCATTCCGTATCTACAGTGCCAATGAGTTGGTTATATTTCTCTCTGACTTCGTTGTTCCATCTCACGTGACCTACGACATGACCAACGTCATTGTGGAGTGGATGGAACGCAACCATAGTAAGGAAATTATAACCTTAAACAGCATCGCAGTCAGAGAAAAAACCAATGGTGTGGCAGGTGCAGCCAATACTGAAGATGGTTTGAAACGTTTGGGAGAATTAGAAATACCAGTATTGCCCTTTGGTAATATTAACGGAATTTCAGGCACCCTTTTAACCAGAAGCCATACCGGCAATATTCCCGGAACTTGCCTCTTCGCTGAAGTACTTAATCAATACCCAGATCCTAGAGCCGCTGCCAGTGTGGTGGATGTTTTAAATAGGATGCTGGACATAAAATTGGATGCTGATCCTTTATTAAAAGAGGCAGAAGAAATTGAATCAAGGTTGAAGGAACTAGCACAAGCCGTAAAAGGCGAACAAGAATCTCCAGCTTACATGTAAATTCATACGGGCCCGTAGCCTAGTCCGGATAGGGCGTCGGACTTCTAATCCGAAGGTCCCGGGTTCAAATCCCGGCGGGTCCGTTTATGTAAACAATTTTTTAAGATTTTTCATACCTATTAATATGAGGGCCCGTAGCCTAGTCTGGATAGGGCATCAGACTCCTAATCTGAAGGTCCGGGGTTCAAATCCCCGCGGGTCCGCTGCTATTTTAATTAAAATAAAAAAATTGTTTTATAGGCTTTTAATTTAAAGTCGAGTTGCAGTTAAAGATAAGCGTCATCAGGGATACCACAGCAAAACCTGCGATTGTTAAACCAAGATAAGTATTGCTGTCGATTTATTACACCATTAATGTTGCTCTAAATGAGATAGTTTACTCTTAATATAAAGGTTGCGTCAAGTGGGTGATGGATATAAATAAAATTCACGGGGATGAATTATTCAAATTTTAAAGTAACTATCCAAAGTATTTTCTTGTTCGAAAAGTATTTCTCCATACCTTCCCCCACCACCAGGCCTCATTTTAAGAGTTCCGTCCCTAAATGATTTAATTACCGGCGTTATCTTGGGATCTGCATCATTCAACTCCTTTAAAGGAGCATATATCAAAACGTATATTTCGTCACCAAACCTTTGCACCATTTCTCTCCATATTTTCTGGACAAAAACCGTGATAACACCCTTACCGTAAACCAAACTAATGATCTCAGCTAGGGGAAGAATGTGAATATAGGGAGGTCTATGATTGGGGTGGTGCGGCTCGTCCCAGGTGGCAAGTTCTTCCACACGGTAGTCAACACCTTTTTTTATAGTGCCCCCGCAAGGACATTTCATGTTCATCTCCAGAGCCTTTTTAACCGGAAACAACTGGTAACACTTGCTGCAAGCAGTAAGGTGATACTTTCCCATGCGAGGATCGAAGCCGTAGTTCGCCTTCATCTTTAAATTGTGAAGAGATTTTTCAAAAGCGGGATAATCCATTTTTTTAATCTTTATCTCATTGAATTCCCTTCCCAGGCGGTGGGGCCAGGGTGAGTGAGCGTCAGAGTTTGTTAAAAATGGCAGGTCATGAAGCTCTTCAATACGATCAGCCATGTCCGTATCGGCCGAGAGCCCTATCTCCAAAAAATCAGGTTGGTCCTTATAACAATCATAGATACTGTCATAAGCCTTGTAAATACTGGTCCACGGAGTGAAAGCATGGGACGGCCCCATTAAACAGCCGTGTTCCTTGGCTAATTTTTGTATCTGATCCCCACTCATTCGCACCCGGGGCCTTCCATCGCTGTCCAGGTTTCCTTTTAATTTTTTGCGAATTTCGTGGGCTGTTTCTATTGAAGGTAAAATTAAAAAGTGGTGGACCCTTTTCATATCCTCCACTTCTGCCGTGAGAATTAGAAGGGGGTCCGGATTTTCAGATGCCAAGTCCGGGTTATGTTCCGGGAGTTTATCTGCGGGTATGGTATATATTCCTTCGGCTAGTTCTTCAGTTGAATCTTCAATTAGTTCTAACCAGCCCTTGTGAAATGCATCTCCAGTTCCAACCAGATTTAGTCCCTTTAGACGGGCTTGAGATACTATTACCGCCGGCACCATATTTTTGGAGGTGGCCATGGAGTAACGACCGTGGATGTGTAAATCCGCCCTGATTATCATGGATTCTCCTTGAAAATAAGTATTTAAGGAGTTTTTAACTCCTTAACCAATATAACGTAGATCTTCTTCTCCAGAAGGCAAGTGCATTCCTTCTGCGATCTCTCGCTCCATTTGTTGGGCTTTGGATATCATTTTACGGGTTTCTTCAGCCCTTTCTTCAAGTTTGGCCACATCAACTTCTAATTTAAGAATCTGCAGAAGTACGTTTAGCACCGCCTTGGAAGCATCCGCGTCAATGAAATATCCGGGAGTTTCTCCCATTAAACACGCGCCTTCAATTCCTTTCGAGATTCCTAATCCTAATAGTAACCCAGAAGCCCCTATAATTCCTCCATCAGCAGATCTTAGGGTTACTTCATATTCTTTAAGGTCTTCAGCCAGTTTCAGGTTGGTGGCAGCACCGTAAACCTTGGGTTTTTCCACGGGTTGGCCTGTTCCTAAGCCACCCAGGGTGTACATCTGTTTAACACCGTGTTTCTTCACGAAGTCAATTATGGACCCACATATTTCATATTGTCCTTCGGGACTAAGCCCCTGGGTGTTTCCTACCAAGAAAATGTAGTCTCTTTTATCATCACCGGCAGATTTGAGATAGTAAAACTCGTTTTTCATAGGTTCGATGATTCCATTTTCATCGACAAAAACTTGTGGTGGGAATGATGGTGAGTATAGCTCGGCCAGCTTCTCTGCTTCCAGTTCATGGATTAGGTGTTCTGCCACCAGCTTTCCCACGTGTCCTATTCCAGGAAGGGCCTCTACAAAAATTGGTTCATTTAGATCCACGTCTTTAAACTGGTTAATAATAGTTTCATTCATCTAAAACACTCCCTCTATCATTACAGGGTTACATATGGCATTGATAAAAATTTAATTATTGAGCGTGCTGAGACTGTTCTTTCAGCATCCGCCGGTATTTACCGTATTTATCTTCAGGAGAATATTTTGGAGGATATACGACTTTTACTCCTCCTCCACAGTGGGGGCACTGATCCTGAATGGTGTATTCGCTGCACAAACGGCAGCGCCTCATTTTCATCTTCATTCTAATTCACGGTGGAATTCGCCCTGGCCTCCTGCTTTTTCCACGAATTTGATGGCTTTTTGAGCAGCTTTGTCCAGTATATCTTCTGCAGCCGGATAATCTGAAGATACAACTGTTAACCTGTATTTAGGAGCCCCTACACACTGTACAGACAGATTATCATCTTTAATGGATCCTAAGGCATTTCGTATTATTTCCACTCCATTAGGAGCGTAGGAGGTGATGTTAATGTAACCATTGATCTGTACTTCCGGAGGAGATATGTTTTTCTTGGCAACTTCCGTTATAGCATTAGCCCAGCTTTCATCAACACCCCTTTCCACCAGTACACTAGTTCCTTCTTCAGCGGCGGATTCAAAGGCACCGTATAGATCTTCAAATTCGTCAATGAGGAAATAACCCACTTCCTCATAGCCTGCATCCAGATCCTTATCTATACTCTTAGCTGCGAATTCTAGGAGTTTTTCTGCCTTTTGTTCAATTTTCCACTGCTGTATCTTACGAGTCCTTTGGTCCTCTCTTATCCTTTTTAGAGACACGTCAACGTGCCCCTTGCGTGGGTTCACGCGGAGCACTCGAGCCACAATTTTCTGGTTCTCGCGTACGTAATCTCTTATGTTTTTAACCCAACCAGCGGAAACTTCTGAAATGTGTATGAATGCTTCTTTACCGGGATATTCATCCAGGTGAGCGAAGGCCCCATAGTTAAGGACCTTGTGCACCGTACCCACTACCAAGTCCCTCTCAGCAGGCCATTCGTTTTTGGTTCTTACCATTAAGACACCTTAATTAATCACTTCTACTATTTGGGCCACGATCTTGGATCTTCCGCCCTTAGGTTGTACCAGGGTTTTACTGCAGATGATGCATTCCACCTTGGATGCAGCGTGGTCGAATACCACCTGCTGGTTTCCGCAATCTCCACATTTAACCTTTAAAAAATTGCTTTTACATTTAGACATGAAACTCACCTACGTGGTAAATTCTACTTTTCCAGT
>JAUYBK010000211.1 GCA_030693105.1 Methanobacteriaceae archaeon
CAACATGGTGGACATAGTCTACGGACAGACCCTGGTTGACCGCTGGGACGTCCCTGAGATGGATTTGGCCCTGATTGAAGGATCAGTATGTCTGCAGGATGAACACAGTTTGCACGAACTTATGGAAGTACGGGAAAAAGCCGCAATGGTGTGCGCTTTTGGTTCCTGTGCTGCCACCGGTTGTTTTACCCGATACTCACGGGGAGGACAACAAGCACAGCCTGCCCACGAATCATTCGTGCCAGTTGCAGACTTAGTTAAAGTAGATTGTGCTATACCGGGATGTCCGCCATCACCAGAAATAATAGCCAAAACCGTTGTAGCACTTATCAACGGTGATATGGACTACCTACAACCCATGATAGACCTTGCTGGTTACACTGAAGCCTGTGGTTGCGACCTGCAGACCAAAGTGGTAAACCAGGCTCTATGTATTGGATGCGGAACCTGTGCAATGGCCTGTCAAACCAGAGCCCTAGATATGAACGCTGGAAGACCAGAACTAAACAGTGACCGATGTGTCAAATGTGGAATCTGCTACGTCCAATGCCCAAGAAGTTGGTGGCCAGCTGAACAGATCAATAAGGACTTGGGGTTATAGGAGGAGTGACAATGGTATTAGGAAATTACAAAGAAGTTGTTGCCGCAAGATCCACTGACAAACAAATCCAAAAAATAGCCCAAGACGGTGGAATCGTATCCGCCCTGTTCTGCTACGCACTAGATGAAAAACTCATTGATGGTGCAGTAGTAGCCGGACCAACTGAAGAGCTATGGAAACCAGCGCCAACAGTAGCTATGACTGCTGATGAAGTGTTGGCTGCTGCAGGTACTAAATACACATTCTCACCGAATGTTTGGATGCTTAAAAAAGCTGCCAGACAGTATGGATTAGAGAAGATCGGTACCGTAGCTATACCTTGCCAACTAATGGGTATTCGAAAGATGCAATCCTACCCCTTTGGGGTACGATTCTTAGCTGACAAGATTGCTCTAACAGTAGGTATTTTCTGTATGGAAAACTTCCCATTCGCATCCCTACAAACTTTCATCAGTGAGAAGATGGGTATCGACCCCGAACTCGTTGAGAAGATGGATATCGGAAAGGGAAAATTCTGGGCTTACACTGCTGACGACGTGTATACCCTTCCATTAAAAGAAACACACGGCTACGAGCAAAGTGGATGTAAAGTTTGTCTGGACTACGTTGCTGAATTAGCGGACGTAGCCACTGGTTCTGTAGGAACCCCGGACGGCTGGTCCACAGTCCTCACCAGGACTGACGCCGGTGAGACCATATTCAAGGCAGCAGTTGATGCTGGTGTCATCGAAACCAAAGCAGTGGATGAAGGTAAATTCGGTCTGGAAATGTTGACTAAACTGTCTACTCAGAAGAAAGAGAAGGCCATGAAAGTCATAGACGAACGGAAAGCCATGGGCTTACCTGTTCCATACAAAGCCAGCAGCGAAAAAGAAGACCCACTTGCAAACATCTAAGGGATTTAAAATCCCTTAAACCTATTTTTTTCTTTTTTTTTCTTAAATAAGCTTATAAAGTACTTCCACTCATTTTAACCATAAGATATTATAGAGCGTGGTAAAATCAATTCCGTAAGAGAAGAAAGAACCTGCCCTAACTGTGGTGCCTTAAATTTTCAAGAAGCACGCTTCTGTACTCTATGTGGTAAACGAATGGTTAATGAAAAACCTAATTTAGATAGTTCTTTTTGCAGTAAATGCGGAACAGAAAACCCTTCTTATGCAGCATTCTGCATGGAGTGTGGTATAGATCTTAAAAATACCACTTCTGATTTAAAAGAAACCAAGGGCCAAAACCTTAATCTGTCCAGGGAAATGGAATCTCTGGAATTAAGTCCTGCTGAATCGTTCCTACTATTGGATCTGGATGCCGATGGAAAAGAAATGCTGAAATTGACCATGCTGGATCTCTTGGCACGTCAAGTTATAAGAATGGACACTTGGGAAGAAGAAACAGGTCTTTTGGTGAAAAAACCCACTATCATCCACGAAGTGGGAAGGGGCAAAAACTTTCAAACAGACCTTAAACCTCATGAAGAGTTATTTAGAAAACCGTTATACATTTATAAAGAAATAAAAATCCAAGAGTACATTAAAACAGTTCTAAAAGAGTTTAGTTCCACTTTCAGCGCATCACAGTTTTCGAGATTTAAAAATATATATATCAGGACTCCTTTGATTGAAGAGGGATACATTGAAAATGTAAAAAAACAAGGCATTACATCCCGCGAAAAATACCAATTAACGGATTATGGCCGGCAGGTCCGGGAAAGAATCAAGGACGTTTTAGATGATGCGGATAATCTAGGAAAATGGGTGGATACCGAACCAGAGCGAGCTAAAGCATTTATATCAGCTATAGGTACGCATATTTTTATATTAAACTACGATCTGGACACTTTACGGTTTTTGAAAAATAGACTCGCGGGGGTGAAGTCCCAAACTGCAAAGTTCTACCCCTACTATCTTTATCCCGCATCATTTTTAGTGGGGAGGGGTAAATTAATGGATGATGAATTTGACATGGATGTTATAGATTCATTCGAATATTTTGAATCGTTTGATTCATTTGACGATGTTTTTGACTCTTTTGATGGAGGATTCGATGGTGTTGGAGGATAGTAGCTTTTTTAAATTCCTTCTCTAACTATTCGGTAATAACCAAACATCCTTCTGGTTCCACAATAACGGTGTGCTCGGCCTGGGCCACCCTAGCCCCACTATTTTCCCTCAAAACATGGTAGGGATAAACTGCTCGGGAGGATATGAGCTGACGCATAGCCATATTGCTCTTTGCAGTTTTTTCATCACCTTCCAACCATCTTTGGGCAAATGGAAGAATTTTATACTCTGTTTTAATAGTCTCCAGGAGTTTTCGGGCCTGCACCATTCTCAGGGGGCGGTTTCTAAGGAATCTATAAATATAGACATCCTTCATGTCACTTACTAACCCCACACCGTCGGTCACGAATGGTTCTATGGCTAGAACGTCGCCCTCTTCTAATTTATGGGGATTGTTTTCCTTTATGTTCGGTATGGAAATACCGGAGTGCAATATCCACTGGTCCATGCTGTGGCCGGTGAGATTTGCCACTGGCTTTAATTCCTGAAGATGAATTGTTTTTTCCACTTCTTCTCCTATCTTACCTACTTCCACACCTGCTCTGATGGTACTTATGGCGGTATTAAGGGCTTCGTTAGCTGTTTCAATTAGTTCTTCCTGGAATTGGGTGTTGTAGTGATTCTTATTTTCCGAAGAATCGCTTTCTCCTTCAACACTCACACTTACTGCGGAATCCGCAATGAAACCTTCCACGTGAGCCCCTAGATCAATTTTAACTAAGTCTCCTCCATCAATTATACTTTCATCTTTGGGAGGGGAAGTATAATGGGCCGTTACATCGTTTATGGAAATGTTACAGGGAAAAGCAGGAAAAGCGCCTCTATTAATTATTTCTCCTTCAATTAAATTAACTAGATCTAAAACTTTCATCCCGTTAGTAATTTCCTTCAAAGCGAGGTTTCTAACTTCTTTTACAATCTTTCCCGCTTTTATATAATTTTCAATCATTTAACCCTCCATCAAACCACGCTGCATTTTAATAAACTACTATCAACAGTTAAATATAATGAGTTTTTTTAGTTCAATCAGCTTACAATCACTTAGATTTCAGAACATTTATTATATAAAAAGTACATATTATAATTACCTTTCATCTCCAAAGCCTTTAAACTAAGTTTAAAGTTCTTCCGGGACTTGAATTAGATAGGAGATGTTCAAGGACTTAAAAAGATGATTTAAGTAAATTTATTGATATTAGCACCCTTTAATTAAATCAAGCTTATAAAAAAGCGTATTAAATCATTAAATTTATATATCATCTTTAATAACTGATCATTATAAGGGGGAATAACATATGGCCGATGTAAACATTCCACAAAATATTTTTTTGCTTATTATCGCAGTAATTGCTGTAATAACCATAATCGTAATTGTCCTCCAATGGAGGAGGGTAAGAGAAGCGCAAAGCAACGTTGAGTTCCTGCAGAAACAGACGGAGCTCAAGAAGATTGAACTGGTAGAGCGGGACTTGGAAGCCAAGCGGCTAATGGAAAATGTGATCCCATTGCCTAAGGACCAACAGGAGCAACTGTCTCATATAAGGGGCGAAACCTCCAAAGTAATGCACAAAGTTGGTTTTCTGCACAGTGAAATAAATGAGAGAGTAACTCGCCTGGAAGCCCGCACAGAATATGAAAAACTCCAAAAACTCTTAGAAAAAATAGAAAAGAAGGAAAAGGAACTGGAAAAAAAGAGTAAGGGAAAAGGGGGAATTTAAGGTATGACAGCACTGGAATTATTTGCCATCCTGGTGTTAGCAGGAGCGGTAATTGTACTACTCTACTACTATCTTAAAGACAACCGTAGTCTGAACCTGGGCCACATAAAAAGTGATGCCATGAATTTGGGTGAAACCGTGCGTGGCGGGGCCAGTGATCTGGGAGAGAAGGTATCTGGAGGGAGTTCTATGCAAGGCATGGGCGAAAAACTCAACGTTTCTGGAGTCGGTGAAAAGGTTTCTGGCGTAGGCGCCACGCTAAAG
>JAUYBK010000218.1 GCA_030693105.1 Methanobacteriaceae archaeon
CCTGCTGCAGAGAGGATATATGGCTGGAAAAGTGAAGAAGTCCTGGGGAAATCACTTCCCTATATACCTCCCGATGAACTTGACATTCATGAAAAAATAAAAAAGAGAGTCTTTTCTGGTGAGTACATAAATGAAATCGAATTGAAACGGATGCGTAAGGACGGTTCTGTAATAAATATTCTACTGGGAGCCGCACCCCTTTACGATTCTCAAGGTGAAATTGACGGTATGATGTCGGCATCTGCAGATATTACAGCCAAGGTCAATGCTGAAAAGCAGATTAAAGCTTCTTTAAATGAAAAAGAGGTTTTATTAAAGGAAATACACCACCGCGTAAAAAACAATCTGCAGATTATATCCAGCCTCATGAGCCTGCAATCGGCATATGTCCGGGACCCAAATACCCTTAAAATGTTCCAGGAAAGTAAAAATAGGGTACGTGCCATGTCACTTATCCATGAAAAGCTGTATCAATCCCCGGACATGACTCGAATCAGTTTCGGAGGATACATTCAAAATTTAGCTAATCAGTTAATAAATTTCTATGAAGTTAATGTGGATGATGTGGAACTAGAAGTTAATGTGGATGAAATATTCTTAACCTTGGATAATTCAATTCCTTTAGGCCTTATTGTTAATGAACTGGTTTCTAACTGTCTTAAACACGCTTTCCCCGATGGTAGAAAGGGTAAAGTTTCCATTCAACTTTGGTCTCAAAATGAAAAAAATGTTTTGACGGTGGCTGATAATGGGGTGGGTCTTCCCTCCGATTTTGACATTTCTAAAACAGATTCATTAGGCCTTCGAATTGTTCAAACCCTTACTCTACAACTTAGTGGAAAAGTAGATAATAAAAAGAGTCCGGGAGCCAAATTTATAGTCAAATTTGAAGGTTCTTAAATGGAATAGTTATCTATTAATTCTCTCCAGTATCTTATCGCCTAGAAAATCGGGGGATCGGAACTTCTCATACACTGGCAGCCTTTCTTCTAACTCAAATCCTAGATTTTCTGTGATATATTTGAGTTCCTTCACTTCGGGCCACGGGGCTTCGGGATTCACATGGTCGGGGGTAATGGGTGAAACTCCACCCCAATCATCGGCTCCGGTTATGAGGAATATCGGGGACGTCTCCGGGTTTAGGTTAGGAGGTACTTGGACTCCACAGTCCGGGAAAAGGATTCGGGCAGCGGCTACTGTTCGAATAATATCTGATAGGGGCGGTTCGGGATAATCTGCCATGGTGATACCGGGCTTGGCGCGGAAATTCTGGATTATGATCTCCTGTATATGACCGTACTTATTCTGAATTCTCCTTATTTCCAGTAAGGACTCTGCTCGTTCTTCTATGGTTTCTCCAATACCAATAAGTAGGCCCGTTGTGAAGGGTATTTTAAGTTTTCCCGCATTTTCTATAGTTTTAATCCTTTTTTTAGGATCTTTTCCGGGGCTATTTTTATGAGCCACTGTTTTCATGATCCTTTCGCTGGTCGTCTCCAACATCAGCCCCATTGATGCATTAACCTCTCTAAGCTTTTTCAGTTCAGACTTTTTAAGGATTCCTGGATTACTGTGGGGGAGAAGGGCTGTTTTATTAAGGGTTTCATCACATAAAACGTAAAGATAGTCTAGAATCGTTTCAAAACCGATTTTATGGAGAGCTTCCTGTACTAAGGGGTTTTCATCAGCGTGTTCTCCGAAAGTAAAAAGTGCTTCTTGGCAGCCCTGTTCATGACCATGGTGGATGATCTTGAGGACTTCCGGATGGTTCATTAAGAGATTGGCTTTTGTATCCTGCGGGTCCTGCCGGAAGGTGCAGTACCCGCAGTCGTTGCGGCACACATTGGTAAGGGGAATGAATACATTCTTAGAAAAGGTTATGGTACTTTTTTCCCTTATTTTGCATGCTTTTTCCATAAATGAAGGAATTTGATTTCCATTAGCCTTTAAAATAGAAATAATATCTTTTTTGGATAGTGACATCTCTCCTTCCTTTGCCCTTAGGCTTCCATTAATGATATTACCATTTCCACAAATAAGGGCCCCATTCCGCTCATATCCTTCCAGAGCACCAAAAAAATAGCTATTTCGTTATTCAGAATTCCCATTTTATAGTCAGCGTGGCAGTTCATTGATTCAAATGATTCTTTCATCCGATAAATACCGTAAACATCGGTTTCTCCACTTATTTCCACTGAAGACCGGATTTGTTCATCTATAACGCCAATGATATCCCCTGCTTCGTCAGAAAACATGTCTATTTCCACTGCACCTACGTCTTTCAAAAGTTGGGTGATGATATTTCCCAGTTTATCGGCCTGAATTTTTTTTCGGCTCATGCCTCTGACAATTAAAATTTGGGTGGTGTCCAGGGCGGCTCTGGAACCTTCAAAAGCTTCTAAGCTTCCCATTACTTGCCCGGCAATGTTATGTGTTCTCATAATCCGTTACCTTCTTCTATTTCCTTTTTGAGTTCAATTAAAGTGGCCACTTTTTCTGCAAAAGCGTTATGGCGATGTATGCTCTCCTCGTTGATTTGTCGGACTGTAATAAGGGTGTCGTCCGGTAGATGGGAAAATTCCTGAACGATCTTCTGCACCATATTCCGCACACAGTCCTCCACGAACATGGGGTTGGCATGGGCCTGAAGCACCACAGCGTTCTCGTCAGTCCTTTTTAGTAGTTCGCAGACTGGAGAACTCATTGAATCTTCGATTATTTTTATAATTTCTTCGCCACGGATGATCTGGTGTTCCGGGACTTCGATCATGATCATTCCCACCCCTCGCTGGTTGTGGGAGGAGAATGATACGGTGTCTAAGACTTTCTGGGTGGTGTTTTCGTCCAAAAATTCCAAGAGTTTCTGTTTGGAAGTTTCCTTAACTGTTTCCTGGGCGCAGGGACAGACCGTCATTCCCACCACTTCTGCACCTATCATCTTTCGGATAACTACGCTATCTTTATTTCGAATACCACTAGCATCGGCTATGATTTTGGTCATCTCCTGGGTCTTAAGACGGGTTACGGGAGATCTTTTCATGATCATAAAGTCGCTTTTCATG
>JAUYBK010000233.1 GCA_030693105.1 Methanobacteriaceae archaeon
TTAAACCCATGGTTCCAGTAAAAGTGACCGCATTGTTTTCTTGAGCTTGATTCATTAAAACTGAAAAAAAGGCACGATAGTCAAGGGCAAGCCCAAGATTATAATTGTTTACATCAAGATAGTCTTGAGGCAGCTGGACAATTCCAACCTTTGGATCATCAAAGAATCCAACTGTTTTTTTTAAAAAATCTGGGTCAACAATGTAATCTGCGTCCACATAGCCCAAAATCGCACTTTTTTGATCAACTAATTTTAGTGCATAATTTAAAGACCCTGCCTTATAGCCATCAATCTCATCAAGATGAAAGAACCTAACTTTCCCAAGTGTTTCACAAAAGTTTTCTATTTTTTGCCAATTTGGCTGATTCTGATTATTACTTTCAATTACGATAATTTCATATTGAGCATAGTTCATATTTGCCAGTGCCTCGATTGTCCGACAAACAATTTGATAAGGCTCGTTTCGGGAAGCAACCATGATTGAGACAAATGGTTCTCGAGTTAGGGGGGCACATAATTCAGTTCTCTTAGCTTCAAAAATCGAAATGACTCTTAAAAGCAATAGAATGAAAGCAATCATTAAAACAATCACGCAAAATGCAATAACAACTAAGGGAGGGGCGAGTGGAAACATTATTGTAAAACCAACAATGTAGACACTGACTTTGATTTTATCATTCATATTATTGTCATTTTAACATAATTCGCTGACCCAAAAAGAATTCCCTTGCTGTTGTTAAATCTTAAATTCTCATCAGCAAGACGTCATTACCTGAATTTAGCTTCCCAAAACAACGCTTTCTGCTTACCACTATTATTTTAAAAATGATATAGTAGGAATAATGGAAAAATTAAAAATCGCCCAAGTAGCCCCAGTAATGGTTGAAATTCCACCACAAAAGTATGGTGGAATTGAAAGTATTGTGACCGATTTAACCTTGGAGATGGCCAAAAGGGGACACGCAGTGACTGTTTTTGGAGCTGGTAATTCCAAAATTCATGGTACCAACATTGAATTTGTAGCTTGCTCACCCTTCCCCACCACCAAAGATCTTTCTCAAAATCGGAAATATGAGCTAGCCCAATTGGAGCTGATCACAAAAAGACAAAAGGAATTCAATCTAATCCATTTTCACTATGAACCATTAATGGGAAGAACCGATTCAAATGATTATCAAAAAAATCTTTTCGCGCAAATCTCTACTCCAAAAATCCACACTTTTCATAACACCACTTGGATTGATCAAAATATCGATTATTATCGAAGAAATAAGGAAAAGCTAGATGGACACTATGTCTTTATCAGTCATGATCAGGAGAAAGCACTTCAATTTATCAATCACAAAACGGTAATCTACAATGGAATTCATCAAGAACTATACCGCTTCAACCCCAACCCAAAGGATTTTCTGCTATTTGCCGGTCGCCTCACCAAAGTTAAAGGTATAGAAGAAGCGATTCAAGTGTCTAAAATCACCAACAACAAACTTATGATCTTTGGCAAGGTCGACAGCACCGATTTGAAATATTTTGAAAGCCAGATCAAGCCCCTTATAGATGGAACTCAAATTGTTTATCTTGGTGAGGTCGGAACGGAAAAATATGATTATTTCAGAGATGCCAAGGCACTTATTTTTCCAATTTCTTGGCATGAGCCTTTTGGTTTGGTAATGGTGGAAGCGATGGCCTCTGGTACACCAGTTTTGGCTTTTCGATCAGGTTCAGTAGAAGAAGTGGTGGCAGACGGTAAAAGCGGTTTTGTGGTTTCTACTGTTTCTGAAATGGCTGAAAAAATCGATCAACTCGATCAAGTTGATCGATATCAATGTCGAGCTTGGGTAGAAAAAAACTTTACGGTTAAGCGAATGGTCGAAAATTATGAGAAGCTATATCTAAAAATAGCTAATTTGAATAATTTCACTTATGAGTAGAAAACTGAATCAATAAATTACTTTCGCCCGCTGAACCTGTCTCTCGTAGCCTTGGCGAAGTGGGAGAAGCTACCCTTTCGGATTAGACGATTTCAAGTTTTTCTTTGGCGGCTTTCTTGAAATTCAATTTGAATATCATTCAGGTCTAAATCGTTTTTCATTTTGGACAAATCCTGCCTCATAGTCAAAATCGTTCTCAAAAACTTTTCGTGCGTAGGATTTTCTATAAACACCTTAACCGACAAAATAACTTCTTTCGAGGCATAAAGCATCATCTCGTGGTATTCCATTTTTAGATACTCGATAACATCTTGTGCGTTATCTATATCGGGTTGCCGACTCGAAAGATATTTTATATTTTTCGGTTCAAAGAAAGCGTCCATATACAGGAGGCAGGATTTGTATCTCTTTTCTTTCTGCTCTAATACCTTAAACTCTCGTTCTTTCTTTTTATCGAGTAAGTAAGTTATGTAGCCACCAACAATACCGCCAACGCCGAGCAAGGTTAGAGCAGAAATAATTATTTGGATAGGTTCAGTCATATTTATTCTAAATCACTTTTGCCAATGTTGCATTTTGAGCAAAGCGTTTGTAAATTTTCAAGCACTGTTTCGCCACCATTTGACCAGGCTGTTTTATGGTCAACGTGAAGAATTATTGCTTGATCAGTTGCTGGCGATCTTCCACATTTTTTGCATTTAAAATTATCGCGCTTCATCACAATAAAACGTAGTCGCCAATTTATATTGCGGTTAGTTTTATGTTTGTTACTCTGAGTTTCGATATCCAACTTCTCTGGCAAGATTTCAGTTTTTTCTTCTTTTCCGGGTTGAATATTTTCTCCTTCATTTACAAATTCTATAAACGCTTCAAGGGCTTTATGCCAAGAGCCAAATCTACGTTCGTAAGCACCAGCACAATATTTTGAAAAAGGTTTTTCAATTTCAGCATATTTCGGTTGCCTTCCTAATTTTGTCCAAATTTCTTCCAAGTTTTCAAAATATTCTTCATTGGTAACACCAAACGTTCTTGTTTTTTCTAATCCAGCCTTCTCTAATGCCTTAAACCAAGAGCCGAAAGTCCTAACAAGAGGTGCTGAATCATATTTCCCTAAAGATTTATATTCATTTTGCGTTACAGATTTTTTATTCAAAACATTAGCAACTCTTTTTAAGTCGTCTAGAAGTTCATCGGCACTAATTTTCGGATTTTTTCTTATCTGTAATCCTGCCAATTTTAATGCCTTTGTCCAAGAGCCGAACCTTTTTTGAAGCGTCGAGGGGTGATATTTACCATTTTTGTCGTATTCTTCAACACTTAGAGAATCCAATTTTAATTTAAAAGCCACCCCTTTTAGATCGCTTAAAAAATCTTCATCGGAAACATTTCTATTGTATGGTTTAAGTTCAAATTTCATAGTTATTTCATCAACTCCTCAATTGAAACTCCAAGCGCTTTGGCAGCAAATTCTTTTTTAATTTTTTTTATAGCCATCCTTTAGATTCCACCTTTTAAATATGGTCTAATCGCCTCAAGAATAGGTCTCTCAGTACCATCAAACCGGATTAGACCCCAATTAGCGCCATCACCCGTCACTTCATCTTTTGGTAAGCGCTCGTCGCTCCAGTAAAACCAGGTGACAGGAATTTTATTTTTAGCCGCCTCGGCGTAAAGAAATTTGCCCAATCTCGCCTGTTCTTCTTCAGAGACTTCACTTGCGGGTTGCCCGATTTCACTTATTACGAGAGGCCATCGGTTGTTGTATTTGGCAACCAGTGATTGCTCACGAACGAATGCTTCTTTGATTAGATCTTCTTGTAAAT
>JAUYBK010000006.1 GCA_030693105.1 Methanobacteriaceae archaeon
TCAGCATGGAAAATATAAAAAAATGTATTTGTACCAAATGCGCGGTCCAGATAGAGAGTCAGTGTGTTAAGGATAAACAAAAAATAATGCTCCTCATGACCCAGCAGGACCTGGACAGTCCCATGCGTATTGATGAGGGAAGGGTTCCTGGCCTTTACTGTTCAACTGGAAAGGCCAGTTGTCACGATATTGATACCCGGAAGGTGTGTAAATGTGGTGAATGTCCTGTTTGGGATGAATTCAAACTGGAAACTCAAAGATATTTCTGTCGAGAGGGGCAGGCAAATAAATATTAAATTAGATTAAAAAAAGTGTCCCGTTCTGCTCGAACCCTGTCGATCTTTTTTATAATGGTTGCCGTCTCTCCCCGGGATAAATATTCCCGTGGGACGATCCAGCAGCTAGGGATATATTGTTTTCATCATGTACCTCCCCAGTCATTTGGTCTACAAGAAAGTACCACCGGGGATATTGATCCCAATCTTTATCAGGAAGCTTAAATATCTGGCAAATCTTGTCGAATATGGCCCGGGCCAGTGCTTGAAGTTTCAAGTCGTCCATGCCGCTGACATCTTCAGATTCTGTTCCCAAAACGTTGTTTTCATTAAGGAAAGTCAAAGGCACGAATTCTGTAAATCTTCCCTTTTCAAGCTGGATATCTCATTAAAGCCTGATTTTATTGATCTTAACTGGCATTTCTCGGTCCTTGCAGTATTCAAATATATAGCCACATTGGGTGCAGCGGATTAATCCCACTGAACCGGAGGGGATGTGCTGGATGTATCTGGTATCGGTCTTTTCATCTTCTAACTCACTTCTTTTTTTTCCTATACTCTTATCCGTAGAACCGCATTTAGGACACTCCTGGCAAAAATTTTCTGATTTCATATAGACCCACCAATGACATATAGAGTTCTATAAAACTTATTCTCTTCCATTTAATAAGTTTTTTCCCAGGGAAAACCGTTCATTTAAACATTTTTTGCATTTAGATGAGTTTTTCCTAGAATGTTTTCGGTCTCGGGGACTAACGTCAAAGTATAAAAGTATTTTTAACCAATAGGAATTTGAAAGCTATAAGGAGTCGAGTGCATGGTGAGATTAGTCAAATCTGCGGTCAAGTGTTACAAGAAAAAGACTAAAAAGACCGTGGGGGGTAAGAGGAAGACTTATGAATACAACCAGTACTTGGTTCCCCTAAAAAGATCAGACCGCCTGGAGTGCAGTCAGGAAGTATTTTTGGTCCGGGAAAAGGATCTGGAAGGACTTTTGAATGAGGAAGGAGAGTTGGTAGGGGATCAGACTGCTTTTAAGCGCCAGGTAAGTGTCTACCAGAAAGAATTGGACGAACTGGAATGGAAACACGGGGAACTTTCCCGCTCTTACAAAGAACGGGTAAGCAAGAATACCAGAACCAACCAGGAACTCCGCAGGCTGACCGAAGAGCTGGAAAGCATCCGTCAAGCTAATCAGAAACTCGAAAAGGATCTTAAACTAGAAAAAGAGGATCACCAGGAGCTGGAGGAAAAATACCGTCAGGAAGTGGAAAAGAGCAAAATTCTGGAAGAAGAACTTTCCAAGCATAAGGGCGACTTTTGGACTTCTATTAGAAGCAAAATATCCAGTAAGGAAGATAAAGATTAAGGGGATTACTCCTCAACTGCTCTTGCCAAATCTTTATTAAACTTATTTTTTCATAATTACTATTAGTGAGTTAAACCATGGATCCAAAGTATCACCCCACTATTGCCCAGGTAAGAATAATCGAAGGACAAAATAATTTTCCCATAAGCTGGCTAAACACGCAGGGCTACTGTGAGTATTGTATTTACCTGGAAAAAGTTAAGGGCATTAAAAAAGTACCAACCAGGGCGATGATAGATGGAATTATGACCCACCAAGTTCTGGAAGATGAGTTTAAAAAAGATGCAGTTCCCACCACTATGGAAGAAATGATAGAAACCTCAAAGACCTCAGAAATACTTTCTCGGGAACTTTACGTGGAATCAACTCGTTATGGGGTTAGGGGAATGATTGATGAGATCTGGATGACTCCTGATGAATTCATAATTATTGACGACAAGCCGGGCAATAAGGCCTATTCCTCTCAAATAAATCAGGTTTTCGGGTACTGTCTTGCTTTTAAGGATAAATATGGCGACCGTAGAAGAATTGTGGCCTCGCTGCGTCAGAGCACCACGGGGGACATTTTCTGGCAGCAATACTTCGACCAGGAAGCTGAAGACAAAATAAAGAATATTATATATCACGTTCACCAATCTTTGCGGGGTAATGAAGAATTCATACCCACCAAAAATCCTAATAAATGTAGTAATTGTCGTTTTAACTCTCACTGCGACCGGAAAGTAGATTTTTAACCGAGTGCGATACCTTTAAATAGGACCTTCAACTAAAAGGGGAGTGCTGTATTACCACAGCCTTTTTTTACAAATTAGTCCCGTGGGGTAGTGGTAATCCTGCTGGGCTTTGGACCCGGCGACGGCGGTTCGACTCCGCTCGGGACTATTTCTTTCAGAG
>JAUYBK010000011.1 GCA_030693105.1 Methanobacteriaceae archaeon
GGTGATAATGGGGTGCGGAGCTCCGGTGGCACTGATAACCACATCTGCATCATGCATAGCTTTAGATAAACGATTAAAATGAATGGCAGATCCTCCTAGCTCTTTAGACAAACAAACTGCCCGATCGTAGGTACGGTTGGCCACCACAATGGCTTTGAGTTTTTTTTCAACCAGAGCCTTGGCTACCAGGGTGCCCATTTGCCCGGCCCCTATAACCAGCACTTTTTTACATTTAAGATCGCCATGTACATGTTCAGCCAGCCTCACTGCAGCTGATCCAATGGAAATGGATCCTTCATTAATACGGGTCTTCTTTCTAACTACCTGGCCCACGTGGATGGCCTTGGTAAACACGGTATTAAGGACGGGACCGCAACAACCTTCATTCATGGCCTGTTTTTGAGCGTCTTTCAACTGGCCCAGGATCTGGTCTTCACCAATAATCATGGATTCTAATCCGGATGCTAAACGTAGAACGTGTTCTAATGCTTCTTCATCGGTTTGAACAACTAAGCCGTCCCAGTAGTAGTCTAAATTGTAATCATCCAGGACCATAAATATTTCGGCCCTATTACACGTTTTTATCTGGAGATATTCCTTTACAGTGTGTTTTTGATTAATATCCTGAAAAATATTATCAATTAACTGGGTCAGCTCTTCTATCTGGCTGATATCAGCTGTTTTATGGTCGATTCTTATGTTCAGAATCACTTTATCTCCTCTATGTGTAAATCTGCAGTTTTTATTAATTTTAGTTTATAATTTGTTTAACTAGGCGGACTACCTTTGTTTTTGCCTTTTCTAAATCCCCATCAGTTAGTAGCCTTTTTATCTTGTCATCATTTAATATTTGGTATAGATAACTGCGCCGGTCTTTCTGATTATCTACTTTTTCCTGGAGGAGCTGCCGGGTGAAGTGCTGCAGCTCCAACTGCAATACATCCACTGGCTTTATTACTTTTTGAATTTTTTTTCTTAACTCTTTGGCCATGAGGGGGCTTTTTCCCTGGGTAAAAATACAGATCTGAATGTCTCCTATAAAAAAGGAAGAAGGAACAATCACATTTCCCGTTTTAGGTTCGTCGGCCCGGTTTATAGGCTTGTTTGAAGCCAGTTGGGAGACTTCAATGTTAAGTTGCGGGTCGCCACTGGCCACCACTACCAGGTCTGCCCAATCTACCATCTTTTTTAAGTCTTCTAAGGGCTTTTCCATGGCACCTTTCCGTTTGAGATTATCAGAAACAGTTCCTCCAATAATGATAACGTTGGATGCGGCTTCTAAAAATCTAAGCGCTCTTCTCTCTCCAACTTCGCCGGCACCAACCACTAAAACGTTGTGGTCTCTCATCTCCAGGAAGAGGGGAGTCCATCCCATTTCTACTGCTCCAGCTTTTTCATTTGGAGAAGTTTAATGGCCATTTTAAGGTCGTTGCCACATTCCTGTAAAGTTTGCATTGCTTCTTTTTTAGAAACGTTAAAGGTTTCAGAAAGCGCGTTTACTCTTTCGTCCACGCTTGACTCAGTTTTTCCAACTAACTCTTCAGACAGTTCCTTTTTTAAATCCAAATACTCATCCAAGGACATGTCAATTTTACGCAGGAGCATGTCTCTAAGGGGGCAGGGTTTAGACGGTTTACAACACCAAACCAAGGATCCAAAACAGGTCCCCTCGCCCCGACCGAGCCGGGTTTTCTGGCCAAAATCTTCTTTAATATCAATGTATTCCTGGGGGGTTAATTCTGCTTCTTCCAGTGCATATAAAACTGGGCAGGGTTTAACGGGAGGGCAGCAAAATGTAAGGGCTCTTTTATCTCCTCCCCTGCACACATGTGATGGTGAATCTTCCCAAGCCATCCTAGTCCTCCGTTAACATCTTCTCTTTTTCGGTGGGGTTGAGGTCATCGACAATTTCTTCAGGTTTGCCGGTTTTCAAGATCTTACCGCCCCTCATAAGGGTCGCCCGATCACATACATCTAAAACGAAATCCATGTCGTGGGATATAATCAGGAAGGTCTGGTTAAGCTCCTCCCGGGCACGGTGAATGGAATCTGTTACCTGCACTCTGGTCATGGGGTCCATAGTACCGGTTGGCTCGTCTAAGATAACCACGTTGGGTTCTTTGATTAAAACTTGGGCCAGAGCTACCCGGTGTCGCTCTCCTCCGCTTAATTCTTCAGGGAATTTATTTAAAATATTTCCGGCGTAGGTTTCATCAAAACCAACTGCATTTAGAACGTAAGCCGCTTTCATTTTAGCAAATTCTGCAGGCAAGTCCAGGCTAATAGCTTCGGTAAGATTTCCTAGAACGTTACGGTGAGGATAAAGACTGTATTCCTGGTGGAGTATTCCCAAATAAGGTTTTACTCTACCCCGACCGAAGGGCCCTTTTTCCGTCATATCGATCCACTGCTCTCCCAGCCGAACCTCGATCATACCACTGCTGGGTTCAGTTAATCCGTACAGTATTCGTGATAAGGTTGTTTTACCGGCTCCACTTAAACCTACCACTCCAAATATTTCTCCTTCATCTACTACCAGGTTTATACCATCAACAGCCTTTACCACTCCTCTTTCTATGGAGTAATAATGTTTTTTAACCCCTTCAATCTTTATTATGGGGCCTCCGGCTTTGAATTCTTCTGTTTTCTCAGGGAGAGGGACCTGGTCCATGAATTTTTTCACTACCGTTTCTGGGTCACCTTTTTCTATAATTTTTCCCTTTTCTAACCAGATAACGTGGTCAGAAAGCTTTTTCATTACTTCTGGCCAGTGAGAAGTAATGACCATGGTAGTGCCCTGATTTTTGACACCTTCGATAAGCGCCTGGTGTATAGCTTCGGCTGTTTTAGGATCGAGGGTACCAGTGGGTTCGTCGGCTAAGAAAATCATAGGTTCTTTGGCTATTTGTCTGGCCAGAACAACCCGCTGTTTTTCTCCCCCACTTAGGTCTCTTGCGATGTGAGTGATACGATGGGTCATTTGGGCCATGTCCAACAAATCAATGGCCATATAAGTACTTTCTTCTTCGTCGTGGCCTTCTATCGATTTTAAAACATTGTCAATGACCGTATCGTCTTCGTAAAGGGCAAAAGTCCTCTGAAGCATAATCGAAATACGCCTTTTGATGGCAGCGAAGGTGAAACGGTCGCAATTCCAGAAATCTACTTTTTTCAATTCGTAATTAACTCCGCATCCACATTTGTTACCTTGGTAGGACGGAGCTTCAACTCTGAAGCAGCTAGGACAGACCGCTACGGTGTAGATTATCTGACCTTCCGTAGGGCGGTAATCCTTCATTCCTCTTAACATGTTAATAAGGACCGATTTGCCTGAGCCACTCCTTCCCAGGATACCCAGCACGCCTCCTTCCTCTATCTTGACGTTCAAGTTTTTTAGAATTTCCACACCATCGAAGGTCTTGGTGACATTTTTTAGTTCTATGAAAGACATGCAACCACCTTAATGATTAATAATGAATATATATTCTAATCAGTTTATGAGTATAAATAATATTTACTAATTGTTTCTATTAAAAACTATGATGATTATATCAGTGACAGATCAAAGTTCAAACTTCCCCCCATAGCAGCCCTAGCTATTGATATTCCATCAGCACCGGCCGCTAACATTTTAAGCCCTGATGTAACGTCTTTGATTGAATTATTACCAATTAAAAAAATGGAAGTATTTTCTTTGACTGAAGAAATGATCTGGTAATCTGCTGAGTTAAAACCTGGTTTCATGGCATCTATATGAATATAATCCGCTCCAGACTGTTCTATTACCTTTGCAACTTCCACTTCATCCGCTCCGGGAACGTTGGCCCTGATCTTCACTGAAACTCTGGATTTAGAATTTTTAGTCACATCTCTGGTAAATTCTTCCAGCAGAACCGGGTCCCGCAACATTGTCTGACCACATCCCAGGTCAGTTATCTCTTTCTGACGGCAGTGAGCGTTTATTTCAACAACATCCACTCCCCCGATTTTTGAAATTTCAATTAGGGGGTCCGGTGTTATGGCACGCAGATTGATGGAAACTATACCTTCCCAGCCCGGTTCTTTGATCAGTTTTACCTGATCTTCTAAATAAGATAAGAGATTTTCCTCTTCCACCACAAATTCTGGTCTTCCCCGGGAAAGTATCTGGTGTCCCGCCTGGATGGTGGGAAAGTCGGCATTGTATCCTCCCAGAGTCACCATATCAAATCCTGCCACAGAGAGGTTCCTACAAAATGCACCGTCGTTTATGCCCGCCATGGGCGCTAAAACTTCAATTAATTCACTCCTCGTAGTTGGAAGTTTATAAAATTAATAAAAGCTATTCCTTCATCACATGGACCAAGTTGTAGGTAAAACCGCCCCTTATCTCTTCTAATGCTAAATCAGCTAAATTAGCTGCCTTTTCAGCGTTAGGAGCTTTACCAACACCGGCTTTAAGTGCGATGTTTATTTCGTCTTCAATTTCTTCGATGATCTTTAAAATACCCTCGGGATCCAGACCGTTACACGGTGACATGAAGTTGTCGCCACCAATGAAAAAAAGAAGAGAACCTTTTTCAATTAATTTCTTCATTAAAAAGTGCTGAACACGGTTAACAATAAAAGAAGTATCATATGCCGGTATAATGTCGGTAAGGGAGTCAGTTATGCCGTTGATATCGATGTGGGCAATTTGTACAAAACTTTCTTCCGTGTTTACCATGCTGTCTATGGCCAGTATTTCCTCCCTTTCATTATTTTGAGCACCCCCATACCTTTGCAGAGCGGCAGTAGCGTTTCTTTGAGCTTCGTAAGGGGTTTCTGCTGCTCCAACACCCATACTTACTGTAATGGGGTACCTATTACCTATTGACTTTTGAATTCGCAAGTGGTCCTCAGTATCCACACCGTTGGTAACGGCCAGCATATTATCAAATCTGGTGAAGAAAACAAGTCCGCCTTTGGCAGCGAATTGACGTTGTAAATCGGCATAAAGTTCAGATTGCAGAATTTGAAGGTCTGCTTCGGCCCGAGGGCTAGGAGTAACAGTCCAGGGACCGTAATTATCAATTTGAATCAAAGTCATTTGTATCATAAAAATTCACCAAAAATACTCCTGGCTAACATCACCTTATCTTCAAGGTTCTTCATGTTGGTCTGTGTTACCATTACCTCGGTTATTAGTTTTTCTATTTTCTTCTGATAATGGGCATCTTTATAGTCAATGATAAACTTGTCCAGGAAATCTTTGTATATTTTGGCAACACCCAGGCAGGAAACTTCATGACCCTGAGCTTGCATGAATTTTGCCGCCGGGCCACTAAAGGGATTATCCCCAATAATAGGGGAGATTGCAACTACATAAACTTTTTTAAGAGCTTTTAAAACACCTTCGCCTGAAATTATTGGCCCAACGGAGGTTATGGGATTTGAAGGCCCAATTAAGACCATTTCAGATTGTTCAATGGACTCAATAACGCCTGGAGCGGGTTTAACTTCCGGGTAGTGTAGGTCTAAAACATTTGGCTGGCCTTGATTCTCTACCAGGAACTGGTGGAATTCCATATATCCCTCGTCGGTGTGGATGATGATCTGAGAATCCTGGTCACTCATGGGTAAAATCTTAGACTTAATTCCTAATTTTCTCCTCTGGATCTCTACTGCCTCTGAAAGGCGATATTTATCCAAGAGAAGCGTTTTTTGGATTTTAATCCCACGGTCTTGATCTCCAATCCGCAAGGTTTCCGGGCATCCGATCTCCTTTAACGTATCATGGGTTATAAAGGTATCACCTTGAATGCCGTACCAGGTATCTTGGTTGATGATCCCCGCCAGTGTATACATCACCGTATCCAGATCTGCCGCAACGTAAACTCCTGAAAAATAATTATTTTCCAGAGTATTCACAATCACAGTGATATCAGCCGGGTTAATGATTTCAATAATCCCTTGCAGTAGTTTAGGGGTCCCGGTGCCACCGGAAAGAATACTTATCATAATATCGGAGTTAGCACTTCAACATTTGATTAAATTTCAAATATCTACAGTCTAGGAACGTTCAGTTCTCTTAAAAGCCGGTCCCTTTCTTCTTTCAACTTCAAAAGAAGTTCCTGATCACAGGAACCATTTTTTTCCAAGTAAGCAATGGTGGTGGTTATAGCTTGCAGGTTAGTTTCCATCTGGTTTACAGGCATTTCTTCACAACCTTTAGTTTATTTAATCAATTATCGAAATACATCGTACTTTTTAGGTCTTATAAGCGACTTTCCGTTGGCAAATTCACTGCGCAATTGTTCGAAGTAGTCAACGCCCCTTATTATTACCACGGGCATCCCCTCCTCCGCCTGACCCATGACAATGGAAGCAGCAGATGCCAACTCATCAGCAACGGCTATACTGGTGGTTTGCAGTTCCCTTCCATAGAGATCTTTCTCTCCTCGGCGGTCCCACAATGGATCCATTCCTGATATGCCTATGGCGACGCCGATAGCCCCTTCTCTGAATGCTCGCCCCTGGGTATCGGATATGATGATTGCCACTTTTTTTCCAGTTGAAGATTCAATTTTTACCCTTATCTCCCTGGCACTGGAATCTGGATCCGATGGTATAGGCTTGGCCAAGCCCATTTCTACGTTAGATTCGTCAATTCCGGCATTCGCACACACAAAACCATGTTTAGTTTGGGAGATTATGAAGTCCGGCCCTACTTTAATAATCTCTTCTGACTCTCTAATTATAACTTCCACTAGTTTAGGATCCTTACCAGTTTCTTGAGCTATTTTAATGGCTTTAGGGCTGGGATAAATTGAATTTAGGGGAATAGTTTCCCCTTCAGACTTAGCCACAGCAGTTTCGGCCACCACTATTACATCACCATCCTCCAGGACGGTATTATGGTCTTCTGACGTAGATAATATGATTTCTCCCAAATTGTCTCCCTCTTTTATAAGAGGTATTCCCGAAAGACCTATTAATTTGATTTCCATGTCATCAGATGGAGTTTAGTTCCCAGGTAGTAGTACCAAAGGCTGCAGCGGATGTCACCGGGTTGGTGAATTCAGAAAATTTACCCTGGTCCATAATAAATGAGGCTGCTTCAGATGAATTTTCTGCTTTAAATTCCACTGTCTGGGGTTGAATGTGTTCGTAAGTGGATATGTAACTTGATTTTCCAACAGGCACCTTATCAACGATGATGCTGCTGGCAGTAACTATCCCAATGTAGGATTCACCTTCCAGAGTAACTGCTCCAGCTATTCTTGGCGTCTGAAAGTCGTCTTTTTCGTAATCCATGGTCAGGAGCGACAGGGCCAGCGCATCCCGTATGTTCATTCCCAGACCAATCTTCTCTGCAATAACATCAGTATGGGACCCATTGGAAACTATGGCGGTCTCGTCAACAATTCTTATGCAGTTGTAGGCTATATAAGGATTTTTAAAGACGTCTTTCTCAAATCCTTCTTTGGGCGCCACGGAAACCCTTTCTGGGAATGCTTTGGTCATCCTGTTAGGGAAAGAACGGCTTGAAACCCTATAGGCAACAAAATTCCCGTTATCGTTACTTCCCACGGCTAATATTCGTCCTAAATACAATTTTATCACCTTTTAGATCATTTTTATCAGTTTATAAATCCCTGAACTTATAGGGGCCGCTGATTTTTATTTTGGAATGCTCACTGCCTTTTCCGGAGGCATTCCGGGAGGAGTGGTAATTATGATGATACCATCCTTGGGTCTTATTATAATTTCGCCCTCGTCAATAACTTGGGTGTGAACGGCAATGATGCTGTTGCGTATGTAGCTTGACATGTCAACTCCATTCACGGTCACGGTATTTAAACCCGCCATAGGAATAAGATAGTATTCAGAAGTACCACTGGTTTGAGTAACCTCTGGTTTTCCACTCGACGTATCAGAAACCGCTTGGAAACTACTGGTAACCATTAAAAATATCAGGATGGTAAAAATAACATCTAAAAGGGGAACTAGATTAACTCGAGCTTGTTTGGAGCGCATTTTATTTCGGTAAGCACGGGTATCTATGGCCAAGAGAAGTACCTCCCCTCATTGTTTTAATTTACTTTTTACTATCTGAGCATCTTCATTACATTTTTCTTTAATAATGTTCCCAATACTCTTCTCCAACATATGGGGGTTAAAAGAAACCCAAATGTTGGCTTTTGGATTATCGTAAACTGCTTTAACTTCCAGAACACCATCTACATCATTTAAGGCTGCTATTGAACAGTCAATTTCATCGTAAACAGCAATGAGCATTTCAGCAGTGCTCCAGTTAGTCATTTTCTTAGCAATTTCTATTTTATCTATTTCCCCTTCAATCTTACTGTTAATGTTAGAATAGAGAGGTAAAATTATTATAGCCACTGTTAAACCAGCGATGGTCGTAATTAGTGCAATGTATATCCCTTCTGCCATTGCGGTGGGATTGGCCTGGAGACCAAGGGCTTTAAAAGTGTACCATATACCAACCACTGTCCCAAAAAGACCCAGGAGAGGAGATACTTCAATTATGGTGCGTATGGTATCCAATCCTTTGGTCATACGACCCATTTCTACAATAAAAACCCGCTCCATGGCGTCTTCAACTTCGCTTTTGTTACGGTAACCAATTTTTAACGCTTCTGCAATAATTTTGGAAATTGGGTTCTCAAAACTTCCAATTGAACGTAAAGCTTCCAGAGATCCTCCTCTTTCCATGGAATCGTTTACCACTCCCATGATCTGGGGTAGTTGCACCTTGGAAATCTTACGGAGATAGTGAATCTTTTCTAGGGAGTAGATAAATCCATAAATACCGATTATGGTAATTACATAGGTTACTATCCCCCCACTCTTGAACATTTCCAGAATAGTATTGATCCCACCACTGAAAAATTCGTATATCATTTTTCATCCCCTCAACTTTTCCACTGTGGCCCAGGAATGGCGTACAAAGTCTGGAAGATCATGGTAAGCAGTCTCATTCAAGAATTTTATGGTCCGGGGGTCGCTGGGATAACCCGACCCAATATTTTGGTATTCGTTTCTGATCTGGTGGATTTCGAGGTCCCTTTCTACCTTAGCCACAATGGAAGATGCGGCAACGAGTGGATATCTGTCGTCTGCTTTGTGTTCCGCTATTACCTTGATTCCGGGGTTAACTTCTTCTAGCTCCCGGCTAAGCCTCTCTGGTTTCACATCCATTGAATCCACCAGACAAGTGTGGGGATTCGCGGCACTAATGATCTTGTTCATACCAATTTTTTCGATTTGATTTAAGTTAAAGTCCTTGGAACGTAGTAGATCAATATCTTTGGCTGTAATTTTGACCAAATGACATTCTGCTATTTTTTTTATTTTCCTGGCCAGCACCACTCTCTTTTTGGGAGCTACTTTTTTGGAGTCTTTAAGACCTAATCTTTCCAGAAATTTAAGTCGTTCCTGTTCTATGGCAACTCCACATAAAACTAGAGGGCCAATTACCGACCCTCTACCAGCTTCATCTATTCCAAGTAGCTTCATTTGTTCTACAAAAAAGTTTTGAAACTTATTTCATGGCTTTGAGCCTTACTTCAGGTTCAAGAGCTCGGGGTTCGGCTGCTACGATGGCGGCTCCTTTGGCAACCACTGTTAGGGGGTCGTCTGAAATTTCCACAGGAATGCCCACTTCTTCGAATATCCTTTCTTTAAGTCCGTAAAGTTGGGATGTTCCGCCCACTACTATGGTTTTATTGTAAATACCGGAAATTAACTCCGGAGAGAGTCTCTCTAAAACTCGGGATAAAGCGGCGATCAAATTTAGAATAATTGGCTCTGCAGCATCAGCTACCAATTTAGAGTCAATTTCAATCTTTTCTGGTTTGTTAGTTCCCATGGACTTTCCGATGACGGTGGTGGCAATAGGATCCATCTCTGTTTTGCAGTGAACCATTCCCACTTCTATTTTGGCTTTTTCTGCTTCGTGAATTCCTATTTCCACGTTGAAAATTTCTTTGACCTTTTCCACTATGTTGCGGTCCACGTCGTCTCCACCATTACGAATGGTTTCTATATCGGTGATTCCACCCAGGGATATTACTACAATATCGCTTGAACCGGCACCAAGGTCAATTACCATGGTTCCAGAAGCTTCTGCTATGGGTAAACCAGATCCTATGGCTCCTGAAAGACCTTCACTTATTACCAGAACGTAATTTGCACCAGCTTTGGTTCCAATATCTTCCACGGCCTTTTTTTCCACTTCAGATGCATCCCCCGGGATACCAATCACAATTCGGTTTATGCTTTCTGGCGATTCGTTAGAACCCTGGTTTATAGCGTAAACCAGAAGTGATTCTGCCTGAGCAATACTTTCAATAACTCCTTTTCGGAGTGGCCGGACAGCTACGATGTCTTCGGGCGTTCTTCCCAGCATAGCTTTGGCTTCTTCTCCAACTGCCAGTACGTAGGATGGATCTTCTTTTTTAACCGCCACTACCGATGGTATTTTGTATAAATCGAATTTATCTCCTGATGGTTTTGCTACCACGGTGTTGAGAGTTCCCAGATCAATACCCAAAGTATTGGTGAGAGGTTTCTTAGCATCATTTTCTTCATCTTTTTTTCCAAAAAAACTGAACATTTTAATCCTCCTTCAAAATTTTGTTAAATTCTATTGCGAATATGCGATTCTTTCGAGCGATTTCCTTAATTTTAGGGATGTATTCTTCCTCTGCAGATATTAAAACAGTTGATAAGACAACGTCTGCCATTTTAAATAGTGGATCAATTGTATTTCGCACTATGGCTGGCAATTTGTTGGTTATATACACGTCTGTTTCTATAAAACCAGTGGTCTGATCTTCTATGAGAAAAGAAAGTTTCAACATACTTTTTTCACAGTCTCCCACGAACTTTTTTATTCCATTTTCAGGACCAACAGTTAACAAAAGGTTAGGCTCATTTTTAACGTAATATGGGGCTATTTTTAGGTAAGCCCCTCCATTTTCTTTACATACCAAACTCAAATCTCTTATTTTATTTATATCGCCGTAAAGCATTATGAAATCAAATTTTTTAGTCACAAAAGACTCTTTAGTGCGCACATGTTCCCTACAAAGTACTTTAACCCGTTCTTTGTCCATTATGGCTGCGTAAGTAACGTTGTTAACCATTTCCTCATTACCTGCAATTACACACCATATTTCTTCCGAATCCTGCACGGTGGAAACCTTGGCTGCTTTTCTGAGCATTTTTATTTTATTCTCGATCATTGGCGATTCACTTCTGGTAGAATTTGGGGGTCATTTCTATATATATAAATAATATAAACAAAACAATTCAAGATTATTTGATTTTCTAGATATATAAGTAATTAATTCGGTATTGGTTTAATTACTAGTGTATGCCCCTCTTCACGATATATAAATTTTTATAATTTCAATGTTCAATGGTTGATGGATGCCATTTTTTACTCAATTCTTAATAAAGGGCGACATGGATATGGGAAGAAGGTTATATATTTTTACTAGTATAAATTCTGGTGTTGATAAGAAAATGTTCGTAAAGAGAACTTTAAAGAAAGTTGGAATTTTATTAACCCTGGCCTTTTTGTCGTTCCTATTGGGTTACTCTATTTTGACTTTTATAATCCTCTCTGCCATCGCATTTTTGTTACAGTTTTTCCGCGATCCTAATCGAAAAACTCCCTTAGATCATGGATTTTTAGTGGCTCCTGCTGATGGAAGGATATTCACCGGAAAAATTGACAGCATTAGGACAGTTTACTATAGTGACCCCATGATGAAATACATACTAAAAAAGGATCACATTGGTACCCTGGTAAGTACTTTCATGTCGCCCTTTGATGTGCATGTAAATCGTGCTCCCATCTCAGGGAAGGTAGTGAAAACCAAATATTACCCGGGTAAATTCAAGATAGCATCGGGAAGCCTCCTCACTGAAAACGAAAAGAATTTAATAGTAATAGATTCAGAGTATGGAAAAGTGGGAGTGGTTCAAATAGCGGGATTCTTAGCCCGACGTATAGTCCAGTATGTGGAGCTGGGTGATTGGGTCGAGTCGGGGGATCGATTGGGGATGATAAAATTTGGATCAAGAGTCGACGTGATTATCCCCAATACTAATTCCGAGATATTAGTGGC